>DATNQN010000023.1 GCA_036703985.1 Leptolyngbyaceae cyanobacterium | reverse complement strand
TCTTTTCTCAGCAGCGTGTTATATCTAAACATCTCTGTCTTGCCAATACCACGATTATCCATCCAGTAACGAAGCACTTTATTTCGGACAAACTGAGATGTCCTAATTGCTTCGTTAATGGCTAATATTTGTAGTGGTTTTGGATTGACTTTGTACTCGTAGATAAACACGTTTGATACTGGTTTTCTTGGTATCAAATGCTATAATAGCATAAAGCCGTGCTAGAAGCACGGGGCTTGTATCCCATTACTTTCGGTCAAACCACGATAGAGATCGTTTGAGATTCGATCGGATTGTATGAAAAGCAAAGAATTTTCTATCGCGACCAAGCTAAGGGGAAGAAAGTGGGACTGCGAAGGAAAATCATTTATTTTTATTATGATTAATTATTCCGAAATAAATTATTATAATATAGGGATCTCAATGATGAACTCAGTTCCTTTTCCGAGTGTCGAGAGACAACTTAACTGACCGCGATGTTTTTCTTCTACTATTTGGCGGGAAATCGACAAGCCTAATCCCGTTCCTTTTCCGATCGCTTTGGTGGTAAATAGATGGTCGAAGACTCGTTTTTTCACGTCTTCCGTCATTCCCGGGCCATTATCTTGGATGTGAACGATCGCGGATTTGCGATCGCTATTTACTTCGGTGCGAATCGCGATTTGGCTGGGACGGGCTTTTCGATCGATATCACAACTATCTTGGCTCATTTCGTCGAAAGCATCGATCGCATTTGCCAGTATATTCATAAAAACCTGATTTAGCTGCCCGGGAAAACACTTGACTAAAGGCAAGTTGCCATAATCTTTAACTACTTTGATAGCCGATCGCTTTTCATTCGATTGTAATCGATACTTCAGAATTAATAAAGTACTGTCAATTCCTTCATGAATGTTAAATGCAAGTTGCTGGCTGGTATCCGTTCTAGAAAAGCTCCGCAAACTACTACTGATATGGCGAATTCGTTCCACGCCTAATTTCATTGAATCGAGTAAATTAGGCACGTCTTTGATGATAAAATCTAACTCGATAACTGCTGCATCTTGTTTGATTTTTTGGCTGGGATTGGGAAATTCTTGTTGATAAAGTTGTAAATGGTGGAGTAAGTCTTCAAAATAATCTTGAGCGTGTATGATATTTCCTTCTATAAAGTTAGTAGGATTATTGATTTCATGAGCTACTCCCGCCACTAGATTTCCTAAAGTTGCCATCTTTTCATTTTGGATTAATTGCAATTGCGTCTGTTGCAGTTGTTGTAAAGATTGTTCTAACTGAAAGGCTTTTTCTCGTTCTCTTGCTTCCGATTGCTGTAAGTTCCGATAAAGTTGGGCATTTTCTACGCAAATAGCGGCTTGCGAACAAAGAAGATTAATTATTTCTAATCTATCGTGGGTAAAAGCTCCTCTAGAGCGATGGTTTTCTAGATAAACGATGCCAATAAACTTCCCGCGATCGAGCAAAGCAGTACATAATAAACTCTTGGGCTGATGATGTATTAAATAGTGGTTAGAAGGAAATTTAGTTTCAAATTCAACATCATCTAGCACTAATGTTTGTTTAGTACGCGATACGTAATTTACCAAACTAAAGGGTATTTCGCGATTTGCATCTACCGAGACTGCTCGATCGACATCATATGTCCCCGCTTCTCCCAGTTTGGCTATCGCCGACAATACCAATTCTTCTCCTTCGACTAACATTAAAACGCTCTTACAAGCTCCAACATTTTCCATTAAAAATTTCATCAGTTTACCAATTAACTTATCGAATTCTATTTCGCTTGAAAGTGTTTGGGAAGCTTTGATAACTGATGATATATCTAGTACTTCTGACAGGCTGGTACTACTACAAACGCTAGATTGGCTAAGAGTATAAATTGAAAGAGGCAAGGTATCTGAAAAAGATCCACTTCCGCTATAGTTAAATTTTTGTGGATTTTTTAATAAAATAAAAGATAGTAATTTATCATAATTTTGCTCTAATAACTTTACTTTTGCTAAAGCTCCCCAACGGCTATAAGCGTAGTAAGCATCCACAATATAACTTTGGGCAACTTTGTCTTTTCCCCACTCTAAATAGAATTTTCCCGCTAGTTCGTGAGCGATCGCTTCTTCACTAAGATATTCGTTTTCTTTTGCTAATGAAATAGCGCGATCGTATAACTCAATCGCTGCCGCTTTATTACCCGCAACTCGATTTCGTTCTGCTTCCACCAATAAATATTTATGTAGGTAATTCATCGGAGCGTGATTCGATGAATTTTCCAGCTTTTGTTGATTGTCTGCTACTTTTTTCAGTAAAATTTCTCGTTCTTCTGCGTTGCGTTCTCTGCACAAAGCTAACCGCACTAAGGAATCGTAAAAATAAAAGGTAGGAACTAAGATTGTCCCACCGACACCATATAAATGCTGTTCGGCTTTTGTCGCGCAATCTTCTGCTATTTCTAGTTGATTAAACAAATAACCGAGCATTAATTTATTGATGTAAAGACGACTAAGCGCTCCCCCATCTTTAGCTGCTTCGTGAATTGGTAAACTTTCTCTCTCGTTGTAAATATTTCCGGTTAATTCCCAAGGGCAATTTGACTGTTGACGTAAATTTAAAACAGCTTGAAGAGAAATTTGATGGTAATATAAAAGTGCTGCCTGCTTGAGCCTTCTTAACTCGTTTTCATACATCAACATTTCTTGCTCAATTTCTGCCAAATCAGGATGGATCAAATATTTAACCATGTTGTAAACATAAGCATTAGTAGCACTGTACTCTAAATCTCCTATTTCTAAACTGATGTGATAAGCTTCCAACAAAGGTTGGAGAGTAGCTTTAGCTGATTCTTTCCAATGACGAATATTGGCATTAATCACCAAGTAAGCTCTTGCTTTTATTTGTGGTAAATTCCAAAAATATAACCAATCGCTCGCTAATTTTCCATAGCGATATCCTGACTCTATATCTTCAAAAATTGCACATAAAACTACTCCGTAAACCGCATATCCATAAATTGATTCTGGAGTCGTACCATAGCGCACCGATAAATTTACCATTTCAAAAGCAATTAGAGGAAAAAATTCAGGTGCTGCTTGATAAACTATCCCGATTAAATTAGCTAAAATTCTTATTGCCGATCGCTTATTGAGATCTGTCATTTCTGGCAAGTTCATCAAACTTTCAGATGACTTACCTTCTAAATTTGCACTGGTTGTTTCAAATCCTTGCTGAATTTCGGGAAAGGCAGGATTTTCGGGAAAATTTACGCCCAATTTTTCTAAAACAGACAATGCTAATTGCAAAGCTTCTAATTGCTTATTTTGAGAAGCCTTAAACTGAATTTGTACTTCGTAAACTTTGATGCGATCGAGAATATTTTCAGCTTGCAATAAAACAACGGCAGCTAATTCTTCCATTTCCCCAAAATTAGAAGTTAAATAGGCAGATTCCGTTGCTGATTCGTAAAGAGATAGAGTTAAATTATAATGAGCGCTCCAAGCATTTTTTGGTAATAACTTAATTCCGCTTTGAAAGTAACCGAAAGCAGCCGCATAAGCAGTGGATACTTTGGCAGTTTTGCCAGCGATTAAATTTAAATTAGCAAGTTCAATTTGCTTTTCTGTTTCGGTAATTAAATCAGAACCGATATTCAATTGATTGACTAAATCGAAAATTTTTGCTTCTCTTTCTGCGGCAACGGTTTTTTCTAAAAGAAGCTGACCGATTTTCAGGTGAGTTGCTTTGCGATCGCGATCGGGAATTAACACGTAAGCTGCTTGTTGTATGCGATCGTGCAAGAACTTGTAACTAACGGTTACGTGTTCGCTAACATCGGTAAATTCATGGTTATCATTATTAATATAACTCTGAAAAAACTTATAGATTTCTGTAGTCGGAATAATCAAACCTTCTTGTAAAGCTTTCCATAAATCAGCCGCAGTTTCAGCCGGGGATTGTTCCCGCACGATCGCCAAAGTCGTTAAATCAAATTGATTGCCAATACAAGCTGCTAATTTGAGAACTTCCTGAGTTTCTATTGGCAATTTCTGCAACTGAACTGCCATAAATTCTACCACATCATCGGTAAGAGCTAAAGCGCGAATTCGAGCTAGATCGCATTGCCAATACCCAGATTCGCGATTGAAGTTAATCAAATTATCATGATGTAAAGCTTTGAGAAATTGACTAGTAAAAAAAGGATTACCTTTCGTTTTTTGATAAGCTAACTCTGCTAATGGTTGTGCTAATTTATTAGTACATTTCAAGGTGTCGGCAATTAAATAATTGATATCCGATTTGTCCAGTGACGTCAACTCGATCGTGTTGATAGAAACTTGAGAGCGCTCGATTTCTTCTAAAGCTAACATTAGCGGATGGGTAGGTAAAACCTCATTATTTCGATAAGCACCAATTAATAGTAAATAACCGATTTTTTGGTCGCATATCAATAACTTAATTAAGTTCAGAGAGGCTGAATCTATCCATTGCAAATCATCTAAAAAAATAGTTAATGGGTGTTGTTCGGTAGCGAATACTTTAATAAATTTTTGAAACAACAAATTAAATCGATTTTGGGCAGCAATTCCAGATAATTCGGGAACGGAAGGTTGATTCCCGATCAAAAATTCTAATTCTGGTATTACTTCAATGATGACTTGTCCGTTCGTACCTAAAGCGGAGATAATTTTTGACTGCCAATGTTTTAGTTCGGTTTCGCTTTCACTTAGCAGTTGTTGCATTAATTCGCGGAAAGCTTGCACGAAAGCAGAAAATGGTATATTGCGACAAAATTGATCGAATTTACCTTTAATGAAGTAACCCCGCTGACGGACAATTGGTTTGTGTACTTCGTTGACTACAGCGGTTTTCCCGATCCCAGAAAAACCCGTGACTAACATCAATTGCGAGTTACCTTTTGCAGTGTAATTCTCCTTTGGAGACGCTACGCGATCGAATACTTGTAATAATGTATTTACTTCCCTTTGGCGACCGTATAGTTTTTCCGGAATCAGAAAGCGATCGCAAATATCCCTTTGGCTTAAATCAAATGAATCGATTTTTCCCTTCTCTCGCCACTGCTGGTAGCAAATTTCCAAATCGTGCTTTAATCCCAAAGCACTCTGATAGCGGTCTTCGGCATTTTTCGCCATCAATTTCATCACAATTTCGGAAATCATCTCCGGGATTTCTTCGCTTTTAATTTCATCTGGTTGCTTGGCAATGTGACAGTGTACCAATTCCATCGGATCGATCGCAGTAAAAGGCAATTTTCCCGTCAAAAGTTCAAAGAACGTAACCCCCAACGAATAAAAATCGCTGCGATAGTCAACTCCCCGATTCATTCTGCCAGTTTGTTCTGGAGATATGTAAGCGAGAGTACCTTCCAAAACATTGGGATTACAAAGAGTTTGAGTTTCTCTCGGCAACAGGGAAGCAATGCTAAAATCGATTAGTTTAACTTGCTTAGTGGTGGGATGGATCAAGATGTTGGCAGGTTTAATATCTTTGTGAATGACTCTTTGCCGATACAATCCTTCTAAAGTAGAGGCAAGCGCGATCGCAATTGGAAAAAATTCTGCCAAACTCAAAGGGCGATCTTTAATATATTGTTTGAGGGAGATTCCCCCCATATCCTCCATTACCAAAGCATAGCCGTTGCGATACTTTTCTAAGCTATAAGCTTTGATGACGCCAGGAAGGTCGAGATTTTTTGCGATCGCGTATTGATTGCGAAACTGTGCTAATTCGCTAAAACTGGGATACTCGGTTTGCATTACTTTCACCGCTACCGATTGCCCGTCCGATTCTCGCTGCCCTCGGTAAACTGCAATTTTTAAACTACTGTAAATAATTTCGTCTATTTGATAGCCGATCGGATTGATTTTTAGACAATTCATGATGTTATTATCAATTTCTTAAATTGGCTAATCAACTAAAATGAAAATCATCCTAGTATAACTTGGGTTTTGGTGTTTCAGCCCTACGCAGATAATCATAAACTCTGTTGAATCTGCTTAATCATTTATGGCTATACACCAGAAATTGATTCTTTATCAACCTAAATAAATAACCGCAAAAGCTATCTAACTCCAGTTGCTAATTATCACAATTAACGTAGAAAAGGGCTAGGGAAAGAAGGGACTAGAATTAAATAAGTCGAAAAATTTTTCAGTTTTGAATCATCTTTTCACTTCCCTACCAGCCTAAATCCTATCACTAGCAACTTACGTTATCTATTTTTTGAACTTATGATTAAATTAATTATTTTTTGTTTTTATATCATCAAATGTTAAAAAAATTAATTTCATGTAGGCAAAGAAAAAATGTAATAAAATTAGCTAAAGCCATTTTTGCTTTTGAGGATAAGGAATTGACCGAAATCTTAGTGTAGCATTAAATTATAATCAACTACCCGATTCAGCTTGGTTAGTAGCTTAACTTTATCCGGGAAACTACTTATGTCTGGCAAGTTATTTTCGCTCCTGACCGTAATTATTTGGAGCATGATAACGCTGCCTCTCCCAAAAGAGGCAAGCGCCCAAATACCCTTAACTAAAGCTGTTATTCAGAGTCTCCGCAACTTAGTTAGGCTGATTCCCCAAAACCAAAACGGGCGCGTTGCCAAAATAGCAGATGCCATGAACCCCGGCGATTCTTTGTCAACTGGTAGCTCATCTTTAGCAGAGTTGCGCTTCAATGATGGGTCTTTGGCAAGAGTTGGCGCACAAGCAGTTTTTCAGTTTTTGCCCAATTCCCGGACTTTTCAACTCACCAACGGCACCATGTTGATGCTGATTCCGCCTGGGCGGGGGCAAACACGCCTGCAAACACCCAACGCCAGAACAGCAATTAGGGGTTCGGCTTTATTCGTGCGCTACAATCCCGATACGGAAACCACAATGGTAGGAGCGCTCACTAACAGCAATATTGAAGTATCTAATCAAAGCGTTTCCCAGCGAGAAGGATTAAGAGCAGGTCAACTGGCAATTATTATTAAAGACAAAATAGAAGGGATATACGAATTCGATTTAAGAACTTTTTATGAAACTAGCGATTTAGTTAGAGGATTGAATTTAAATAGATTAGGTGATAAAACTAATCCGGATAGCGCGATCGCACAAGTACAAAGTGAAACTGCCAGCGCCGTAGCCGAACAACTTCCCGTTGCAGGATCGGACGTAATTGAAAATCCAACTTTTACGCAAATAACTACCAACGAATCGAACTCGTCTGACATTAACAATTCGATTAATAATTATTCTAATTCCCCTTTAACTCCCAATTCATTTAATATTAGTCCAGTCTTACAAAATCCTCCCTTAGAAGGCGGAGAAATTTTATCGAATCAGCAAAACCTTACTCCACTGCCACCGCCACCAGTACCCAATCCCCCAGCAGTTAACAACCCACCGGGAAATCCCGTCGATCCGGTCATCAATAATCCGCCAAATACACCGGGTAATGTTGGCAGCAATCCCCCCGCAAATCCCGGTACTCCAGTCATCAATAATCCGCCAAATCCACCGGGTAATGTTGGCAGCAATCCACCAGGAAATCCAGCCGAGCCAGTCATCAATAATCCACCAAATCCACCGGGTAATGTTGGCAGCAATCCCCCCGCAAATCCCGTCAATCCGGTCATCAATAATCCGCCAAATACACCGGGTAATGTTGGCAGCAATCCCCCCGCAAATCCCGGTAATCAAGGAGCGAATAATCCACCAGACTCACCGGGAAATTCACCAAATGGCCCACCAGGTACCGTCGGTAATCCCGGTAATCCTAGAGATAACGATCGACCAGATTCGCCGGGAAATTCACCCAATGGCCCACCAGGTACCGTCGGTAATCCTAGAGATCGCGAAAGAGATTAATTTGTAAATTTTCTAGGTACGTTATTGCGCTCTCTTCGCTCTGATCGCAACAACGTACCTTTATAAATCCTGCTAAATCGAAAGCTACTTCACCAAGCTTCATGTTTGCACCCCAAATTCTTCTGGATCGACTCCCCAATTTACCCAGCGAATTGCCTCTCGCGCTGACTTTAGATCGGGAGGAACTCGCAATACATGAATGTATCCCGTACTAGGGCAAGTCATCTTTAACATATAAATCGGTTCGATATCAAAATCAGTATTAATTTTTAATAAACTGTATTCTTGAAACGAATCTAACTCAGTAGCACCTAATTCAGAAGCGATTTTTTCATATCCAATTCCCTGAATTAGCACTCGTCGCAGTTCGGCATTTTCTTCTTCTAAAAGCCATGAACTTTGCCAATTATTTGGGTGAATACTGCCGTACTTTTCAGGTAATGGGACACCATGATAAGCGTAGAGGCTGTATCCGTCAGCAAATTGGATGGCGGGTGCGCCTTCTGCGTGGAGACGTTGCTGATTATCGAAGGAGAGAATGCGAGGGCGATCGCAAACGTAGCAAATTTTTTCATACGCAAAAATCCAACCACAATTTTCTGTCAATAGCTGCAAGATATCCCATTTTTTTCGATCGCATTTACAATTTAAAACCGTAATACAGAAATCAATTAAACAGCTATTATTAGCCCAATATTCAGGATAGCCACAACTATCAACATCAAAATCAAAATTGAGGTTAATCCCAATTAACCCCGTTAGTTGCAAAATTTGCCTATCTAACTTATGAAATAGCTGCTCATTCAGTTCTTTGAATAATTCTTGGTTTAATTGATGTTCTATGTCATCATATAATAATGAACCCCATATAGAATCTAAGTCTCGTAGTTGACTTTCGCATACTTGATGATATAACTTTTTCGACAGTTCTCTAAAAGCTGTACCAGGACTATCATAAAAAAATACTTCTATTTCTTTATTCCCTGTCAAAGCATAGCCTTCTTTGACTGCTTCATTAGCTTTTTTTCTATCGATCGGCTCAGTTGAAAGGGCAATTTTCCTCCACTTATCGCGATAAACAGGAATCAAAGCTTCTTGCTCAGGAGTTAGCTTTTCTATCTTTTTCTGAGACATTTCAACAGAAACACTCAATTTTTAACGACTTAAAGGAACAGGACGCAACTTACCTTCTACTTGAATACTAGGCCAATTTGGATCTAAGGTCAAATTTTCCAACTTTCCATCTGCAAGAATGACAAAAGTATCCTCAATTTTCGCTCCCGGTAAACTAGGATTCCAGGCAATAGCCATGTTTTCTTCTAAAGTGTCGGTAGTTGTGGGATTCGCGACAATTTCTCGCGCTAAATATCCCGTTGTTCCTCCTTGGTGATGTTCGCGAATGGCATTTGGAAAGCCGTGTTTTTGATAAGCATTTGCTAACACATCATAAACCGCATTTAGAGATATTCCCGGCTTGCATGAATTCAAAGCTTCTGCTTCAATTTCTCGGACATGGCGATGTAATTCGGCGCGTTCATCTGCCAGAGAACCAAAGACAACAAATCGAGTAAGATTGGCAAATAAACCGTATTTTCTGGCGCAAAATACCAACATTGCTTGCTGTCCTATTTTCTCCCCAGAAGCAGTAGCGTGACGGTAAAGGGGTAAACGCCTTTCACCTGCTACTAAAGTTAGTGCTGGATGTATCCCTCTCGCCCATAAAGCTTCTGCACCCGCACCCGCCAACTGGTATTCCGTCCAAGTAGGTTGGGCGGCTTTTAGTACTTCTGTCATCGCTTCGCTAGCCAAACGTCCTACTTTGCGATATCGTTCTAATTCGCTTGGCAGCATCACTCTTTTCTGATTTTGCAAAGATGCTGGTAATCGTTTTTCGACATGAGGAATGGGTTGATCGCTTAATACTTTTCCTCCATTTGTGGCATCCTTCACGAAATTTTCACGTTCATTGTGTTCAGCCCAAGGGTTGATATGAAATTCAAAGTTTGCTGGTATTTCTTCATCTTTGAAGCGCTGGGCTTCTATTTGATCGGTTAATATCCAGGCGTTTTCTGCTGTTACTAAAACTTCTGCAACTCCTGTTTCTGCTGTGAGTAAAACGGTGCTGGAACCTCCGGCGGTAGCCCAAGCAAACCAATCGATTCCTTTGAGGCGAATAGCTTGGGCTTCTGTTTCGGTGAGGGCGTTTCGGATTAGTTTGAGTTTGTGGGCGATTTCTTGGTTTTGTGGATTCATGTTATTTGTTGGTTTTTGAGGATTTTTTTTACCACAGATGTCCACAGATAAACACAGATGAACACAGATGTAGATGGGGATTTTTTGTTGGGTGGATAGGTTTTAGTGAAGGGGGATTGTAGGTTGGGTTGAGGAACGAAACCCAACTAAACTGTGGATTCATGTTATTTGTTGGTTTTTGAGGATTTTTTTTACCACAGATGTCCACAGATGAACACAGATGAACACAGATGTAGATGGGGATTTTTTGTTGGGTGGATAGGTTTTAGTGAAGGGGGATTTGATATTTATTTTTTTTACCGCAGATGAAAGCAGATTAACGCGGATGGACGCAGATGAAGAGTTGGAGAAGGTTTTTTCATAATTTGATTGGTGTTTCGAGAGTTATTACAACTGCTTGTAATTCTTTGGCTTTTTCTTCGGGTAGGGCGTCGTTGGCAAACATTCCGGCGGCTAATTCGGTTCCGGCTAAATATTTGAGTCGGTCTTTGGTGCGATAGGGTGGGTAAATTTGGGCGTGTAGGTGTGCTTCTGGGTGGGGTTGTCTGTCGGTAGGTGCTTGGAACCACGCCATTAAGTAGGGGAATGGACGATTCCACAAGCCATCGTATTTGAGGGTGACGGTTTTTAGCGCTTTTGCGAGTGATTTTCGCTGTTTATCTGTAAGTTCTACAAAGGTGGGCACTGGTTCGATCGGGGCAATCCAAACTTCGTAGGGATAACGGGCAAAAACGGGGACAACTGCAATGGCATCGTCGTCTAAGTAAATTATTCGTTGGTTATCTTCTATTTCTTTTTTTACCCAATGTTGTAGCAATCCTTGTTGATGTTGCTGATAGAATTCCTGCTGCATTTGCAACATTCTGGCAGGAACGGGGGGAACGAAGGGATAAGCGTATATTTGTCCGTGGGGATGGTGGAGGGTGACGCCTACTTCTACGCCTTTGTTTTCAAAGGGTAAAACGTATTGAATGTGGGGATTTTCGCCTATTTTGCGGGTGCGATCGGCCCACACTTGCAAGAGTAATTCTAAGTGATCTAATTCTAGGGAACTTATAGAGGCGTGGGGGTCTTGGGTGAATACTACTACTTCGCACGTTCCATTGGCAGGCAGGGTTTCGACAATGCACTGAGGGGGATCGTGGGCTGCCAAATTCATGGAAGGAAAGCGATTATCGAAAACCGCTATATCGTAGCGTCCTTCTGGTAGTTCGGTGGGAAATTGAGGGTCTTTGGTTGGTGCTAAAGGGTTATATTCTGGGGGCGGCATGAATGTCCGCCCCTGACGGTGACTCGCATAAGCTACCCACTCGCCCCGGAAGGGATGCCAGCGCAAGTGGGGGTTAGCGGCAACGGGTTCGTTACTGGGACTAGGAGGAGAAATTCCCTCCGCAATGGGGGATCGGCTGTACAGAGTCAGCTTGCGACCATCCGGTTTCAATAGCTCCTGGGAATACATTTGTTTTTTGTGCCCATGCAGCTTTTACTGCTGTGAGCATAGCGTCTTCTTCGTCCTGCTCTCCCCTGCCTAGAGTTGCATTTGCGATCGCTTCAATGGGAAATTTGGGAGTGCGATCGCCATACAATAAACCGTTAGCTTCCTGAAAAGTATCCGTTAATTGGGTATAGCAAAAACCGCTGAACAGTTCGACTTTGTTCACCACCTTCAGTAGCGCCGTATACCTGATTTCTAGTTCCGAGACATCCTCAATTCTCACATAACCCCAAGCTTTGCGATCGTCTCTTCCTGCATAAGCAATGCCGCCAAACTCGGTTAACATGATCGGCTGTCCTTGATGGGGATATCCGTCTAAAGTGAGGACGCGCCCGCCGGGACGTTGGCGATCGAATAAATCTGATAACTTAACTTCAGGGCCGTAGCGTTTGGCTAGCCGAGTCGGTCTATTATCGTAATCGTGAATCGCCAGAATATCGGTAGCTGCACTTTCCCAACCATCGTTACCCACCACCGGACGAGTCGGATCTAATGTTTTCGTCAAGTGATAGAGTGCTTGGACGCAATGGCGATGGGCTTCGGTTGCTGTCAAGTCGGGAACACCCCAAGATTCGTTAAACGGTACCCAAACGACCACGCAAGGATGGGACGCATCCCGTTCGATCACTTCCGTCCACTCTTTAGTAATGCGTTCTACTGCTTTTGGTGAGAAGCGGTAAGGAGAAGGCATTTCTTCCCAAACCATTAACCCCAGCACATCTGCCCAATACAAGAAGCGGGGGTCTTCGATTTTCTGGTGTTTGCGAACTCCATTAAATCCCATTGCTTTGGCTAATTCCACATCCCGCCGCAATGCTTCATCGGAGGGGGCAGTCATTAAAGTATCGGGCCAATATCCTTGATCTAGGACTAAGCGCAGGTAGTAGGGGCGTCCGTTCAGCATAAAGCGATCGCGTTGAGTGCCCACCGTCCGCATTGCTGTATAAGACCTGATCTCATCCACCAACTCGCCATCCGACCACAACTCCACCTCAGCATTAATTAACGTCGGCTTCTCCGGACTCCACAGCAATTCATTGCGGTAGTCATCGATACCCGGATCGGAAAGGGCGATCCGCCGATGAATCTCTCCGTTAATTACCTCATAGGTATCGTTAACTAACAGATTGCAGCCAACAGAAAGTTTAACTTTTACTTCTATCCCATTGCGCTTTTCCCCAGCCACGAATGCCTCAAAGCCGATTTCCCACCGCTCAAAATGGGGCGTCCAGCGAATACGTTGAATATAAGTAGAAGGAACGATTTCTGCCCACACCGTTTGCCAAATTCCACTGGTGCGCGGATACCAAATACTGTGGGGTTCTAGTTGCCAATCTTGCTTACCGCGAGGTTTGGCTAAGTCTTGCGGATCGTCTTGGGCCCAAACCGTGATTAGTTGCGGCCTATTTTCATTTAATACGGAAGTAATATCAATAGTAAACGGGGTATGTCCGCCTTCGTGGTCAGCCATAAATTGACCGTTTACCCACACACGAGCACGATAATCTACCGCGCCGAAGTGCAGCAACACCTTGTTCGATTTTAGATTTTCAATTAAAGATTTTTGATTAGGAGATTGGCAATTGGTAGAGTCTGCTATCCCCAATTCTTTACTTAAATCAAATTCCCGTTCGTACCAAAAATTGGTATGAAAACCAGTATCGCCAATCCCACTTTTTGCTGACTCTGGTGCAAAGGGAACTTGAATATTATGTGCCCATTCGGAAATGTCACTCGGCTTATTGTATTTTCCATCATCGTCGAAGGTGAATTTCCAAGAGCCGTTTAGACAAATCCAGTGCGTGCGCTCCAACTGAGGTCGGGGATAGGCTCTTTCATTTTGATTATTATTCGAGCCGTTGTAACAGTTTTCTAACCACCTTCCTAAAGCGTACATAAAATCATCTAGCTAAGGTTATATATCTAGCTTACCCATATCTGACAAACTATGAACCCCGTAGCGATACTTATATTAAAATTTTTTTAATCAGATTTTACCTACTTTAAGTTTTAACTATTTGTTGAGTTTGCTTATCTTCCAGTCATTTTTATATTCCTACTCTAGGAACTTTTTCAAGTGAATTAGGTATACAGAAACCCGGTTTTTTAGAAAAACCGGGTTTCTTGAATCCCAAAGTCAAAGCACAATTTGGCATTCGTGAAAATAGCGATCGATCGCATTTTCCAACGATGGCAGCAATACCCCACGTTCGCTGCCCAAAACGCTGTATGTCGGGCGCAGTGCTAAAAAACTGAGTGCTTCCATCGGACGAGCTTCAATTTGGGCCGCATTCAGACCCGCTTGCTGGGCAATTAATCGGGCTAATTGAGCCCAAGAACTTTCACCTCGATTTGACAAATGCCACAAACCGCACTCTTGATCAATTAAAAGGTCGAGACTAGCATTAACTAAATCGGGAACGTAGGTAGGAGATACGATCGCATCTTCAGCTGCATGAAATGACTGTCCAGATGCCAGCGTCCGCCGTACCACAGTCAGAAAATTATAGTTATCCCAAGGGCCAAAGAAAGCGCTAGTGCGAACTACCAACGAAGCGGGATGAGCTTCTAAAACCCGCATTTCCGCTTCTACTTTGCTGCGTCCGTAAACATTCAGAGGTGCAACGGCATCGCTTTCTACATAAGGAGTCGTGCTCATTCCATCAAATACAAGATCCGATGAAAAACTTAGCAACTCGATTCCCCGCTTTGCACAAGCAGCCGCCAGCATCGCAGGGCCTAAAGCATTTTCTCGCAAACAAGCATCCGGTTCCTTTTCCGCATCATCGACGCGAACGTATCCAGCCGCATTCACTACCGCCCAAGGATTCAATTCTATTAAAGCTCGATCGACCGATTCTCGATCGGCAATGTCCATCCGCTGACGGGACAGAAGATGATACGGTATACCCCGCATCTCGCAAATTCGTGCAAAAGCTTGCCCTAGCGTGCCTCTGGCTCCTACAATGGCCAGGCAACGAGGGGATGGGTAGCTGGGGGGATGAGTTGAATTTTTAATTGTGCTCCCGTTCTCCTGCTTTTCCACAGGAGTACAAATCGATACTGCTGGATAAAGCAGTCGTTGGGGACGATGCCACCAGCCTGGGAGATCGAGAACGGGGTGATCGTAGGTTCCCGTGCGTGCCAAATCGCGAAGCATATGAGCTAATGCGGTGGGGCGGGGTTGGGCCGATCGCAAATCGAACACGCCTGACTCGTAGTATCCCTCAGCCTTAGTTACTAAGCTATTCCAATCGTAAGACCCCAACAGCGACCAAGCGGTAATCGCTGGTACGTCCACCCCTTCCGAACGCAGGCGGTTAGCGGCATCCCAAACTTCTTTTAGCCAGCGCAATTGCTCCTCGCGGGTGCAGCCGTGATGTACTTCGGTGACTGCAACTGGTAAGTGATAACGTTGCCAAACTTCTTTAATCAGGGCGTATGGCCCGGCGATCCCTTCATTGCAAACCCTTACCGCCTCTACATCAGCATATTGGTGTTGCCCATTTCCCCCATGCGTCCAACTGGGATAAAGTTCTAGGCGTTCATCGAGAAAGCGATCGCTGGTTAAATAGTGATTGAGCCCAATAATATCTGGCGGACAGGGATTTTCCAGAAACCACTCTAATTCAGCTTCTGAAATTCCCACCCAACGTAGATATTCCCACATCGGACAACCGCGATTAACTCGACCGGACAGCAAATCTAAACTCAGCCAGCGACGCTCATTTTCAAACTCTGCCTGATACGCCATGACTGGAGTACTGAAAACTTTGCACAAATCCTCCGTTTGCACCAATACTGCATTAGGGTTGATTTGGCGAATTGCCTGCATTGACAATATAGTGGCACGACATTCGTTTAATAGCGATCGCACAAAAGTCAGATTATCTCGTCCGTGAGGATACCAGTGACCGTATAATCCGCTAAAACGCGCCGTTGTTAGCGGTTCGTTCACGGGAGTATAGCGATCGACCCAAGGGTAACGCTGGGCAACCGCTCCCGCAAATTCCGCCAATCCAGTAGCAAAGCTGGAATCGACTAAACTAGTATGACGAGGGCCGCTACCGTGGTGAACTAACCCCACAATCGGACGGATGCCGAGTTTTTGCAAATGAGTGAGACGTTGATCAGCCCAAGACCAATTGGCATTTTCTAATCCATCCGGGGCGGTTAATTCCCACAGTACCGGGTAGCGGAGGCTACGCACCCCCAGTTCGGCAAACAAATCAAGGTCATCTAAGCGAGATCCGTGACCGTTTTGTTCTAGTTGGTTGAAATAGCGATCGCCCACGCGGTTAACGGTACACTCTACTCCTGCCCACATTTCCACTGTTGAATTGACAATTAATTGTGCATCTGTAAGCGAGTATTCCCGATTAAATGCCGCTGTTACCATTCGCTACTCCTCAATCTTAATTACTGCGACTTTAACAGTTAACAATTAACTGTTAACTGTTAACTGTTAACTCACATCTTGCACCAGAGTTAGAAACCCGGTTTCTTTAGCATTATTGAGAAAGCTGCAAGATCTGAGTTAACTGATTTAATAACTAATGGTTACGCACTTTTCCGTTGCCGTTTCCATTAGCCATGACAGGTTTGGTTTGTGGAAGTTGCTCGTTGATTTGGTTTTTAGCTCCATCTTTTAGGTAGCCATCTTTGCGATCTAATCCTTCTAAAAGGATTGGTTCTTCTTGATGCTTTGTACTGATTTGTTTGTAAATGGTGACCGCTTGAGCTACGCATTGATCCATGTTGTAATACTTGTAAGTTGCCAAGCGCCCTACAAAATATACACCTGGTAACGCATCAGCCAATTCTTTATATTTTTTATAAAGTTCGGCATTTTCTGGGCGCGGTACTGGGTAATAAGGGTCTCCCTCTGCTTTGGGATATTCGTAAACAACGCTAGTTTTAGGATGCTCTTGCCCTGTCAGATACTTAAATTCAGTGCAGCGCGTATACAAATGCTCGTTGGGGTAATTAATTACTGGCGCTGGTTGATGTACGGGTGTGTTGTGCGTTTCGTGTTTGAAATCTAGAGAACGATAAGGCAATTTTCCATAGCGATAATCGAAGAAAGCATCGATCGGCCCCGTGTAAATCATCTCTCGATACGGGATCATACTTTGAATTTCCCGATAATCAGTATTCAGCATGATTTTGATGTTGGGATGAGACAACATTTTCTCGAACATTTTGGTATAGCCATGCAATGGCATTGCCTGATAAGTATCGGTAAAATATCGGTCATCCCGATTAGTCCTAGTAGGTACGCGAGCCGTAACTGATTTATCCAGTTCCGATGGGTCCATACCCCATTGCTTGCGGGTATAGTTGCGGAAAAATTTCTCGTAAAGTTCTCGTCCAACTTTGCTGACAACTACATCTTCACTGGTACGAATTTGCTCTTTTTTCTCGGCAACTGATGCGAAGAATTCTTCTACTTGAAAAGAGGTAAGATTCAATCCATAAAGTTTGTTGATGGTATCTAAATTAATCGGTATCGGCACCATTTGACCATCTACGCTAGCCTGAACTCGGTGTTCGTAAGGTCGCCATTCCGTAAAGTTAGAAAGGTACTCGAATATTTCCCGCGAATTTGTATGAAAGATGTGGGGGCCGTATTTGTGGATTAAAACACCTGCACTGTCATAACAATCGTAAGCATTGCCACCAATATGATTGCGTCGATCGACAATCAATATTTTTTTCCCTAATTGGCTGGCGAGTCTCTCTGCAATAACGCTTCCAGCAAATCCTGCTCCTACTATTAAATAATCAAACATTATCAAATAACCTCACTATTTTTTACAAAAATGCACTAGAATCTTTGACCTTACTAAGTCAGCAAGGACTAAGCTGTTACGCTATAAAAAGAATTCAGGAGTCAGAATTCAGTAGCCAGAATCAATTAGTTGTTAATTCAGACTAGATCTTGATTGAATATCACTGAATCAAAGTTTTGATACTCGTCTTAAACCTGCCTATTTATCCGCCAGGCTCACTCCTATCCATTCAAAACTGATAATTCTGAATTCTGAATTCTGACTCCTGAATTCTTATTCATGGCACTTTTTATTAACTGCATCATGTTTGCCCAAGTAGAATCCCAAGAAGTTTGTGCGAGGAACGTATCTACTTGAGTAAGCCATCCTGATTCCACGGCTTCTCGATTCATTACTTTTTCAGCAGCAGCCACAAAATCTTCTACTGTGTCGGCAATTTCTACTAACCCGTTTTCTCCATAAGGACGAACTACATCACGAATAGAAGTAGAGACAACTGGCTTACCTGAGGCGAGATATTCTGGTGTTTTGGTGGGACTAATAAAGCGGGTTGATTCGTTACGAGCAAAAGTCAACATTGCTACATCCCACCCGGCAATATATGCAGGCAATTCTTGATAAGATTTACCACCTAAGTAATGAATATTGGAATGGCGTGGGAGTGTTTCAGGGTCTATTTTGACAACTGGCCCAATAATCACTAAATGCCAGTCAGGACGCGCTTCGGCAATACCTCCTAGTAATTCGATATCCATGCGTTCGTCGATCACGCCAAAGAATCCCAAACGGGGGTGAGGAATATCTTTTTGATCTGCTGGTTCTTCTGTGAAATTCCGAGCTTTGGCGAAATGTTCTCGTTCGATGCTACTGGGAAAAGCGTAGACGTTGGGATGGCGATCGCGTTTTGCTTCGTAAAGGCTTTGTCCGCCTGTAAATACTAAGTCCGCACGGTTGAAAAGTTCGACTTCGCGATCGAGCAGTACGGGTGGTGCTCCCTTAAATGCCGATAGCTCATCCATGCAATCATAGACAACTAACAGCGGATTAAAATGGCTGGTAAAACTCAATGCCATAGGCGTGTAATACCAGAATATGTACTCGTTAATCTGTGCTTTTGCAAACAGATCGTCGAGCATTTCTTTGAGAGCTAGTTCGATTGCTTCTTGGCTTAATCCTTCTGGCAAATGCGGTACGACAACCGTTACGCCACATTTGCGATCGCTCACATCTAGCCTGGGTGTAGAATCGGCACTGAAGATAGGTTCCTCAATAAAAAATACCCGTCGCTCTTTTGCACAACGGCTTAATAAATGTTGAGGTCTTTGATAAACAAAATCCCAACGCAAATGAGACAAGCAAATCAAATCGTTTTGCTCGGCAAAGGAAGTTCGATCGCTTAATTCAGAGTTTGATAACGATAGTTCGATCGCGAAGTTTGGCGATCGCATAGTATCTTCCGAAGAAAGTTGTCTCTTTCCCGTTTCAATATTGCTAACATAACTCTTCACAAATTCTCTACTGTTTGACATATATTTCCTCGGAAATGCGGATCGTTCATCAAATTTTTGGTTAATGAATTGCTGAACAAACGTCAAAAAAAATCAGCGATATTGCTAAAGCGAAACAATTCAACTGCCTATCAATTGTAAAAGAAGCTACTAAAAATTCATCCTGGTATCAAATGGATGCTTTTTTCTAGCGAAGCGCATATTTTAAAGCAGTTGTTTAGTTTTGAAAGCCGCTATTGCTCATTAATTTAACGGCTTCCTCGCTCCGTTACTTCTCTCCAAAGAATGAATTAATTATTAATAATCTATAATCATTGTTATTACTTTTTTGCTTCCTCTATAAGCATGGATCTAATTCATTCAGAAGAAATAAACTAATATTAAGTAGCATTGTGTTATTTAATACAAATTTATACATGAATTACCGTATTTAAAAATACATCTTTCAAGAGTCAGATCGCGACAAAACTCCGCTACTCAATGGTAACGGAGTATTTAAGAACATTAAGACAGGAGGCTCGAGCCTCCTTCCCAGACTAAACTTAGCGATATTCTCATTTATGGCCAACCTTCGATCGATCCTTCTTCGCCGCCGACACCGATCGCAGTATTAAAGATGTCCGCATCGGTGATGTCGAGATCGTTCATTGATGCGCCGAACACGTTAGCGTCATAAATGGTGGCGCGAGTCAAATTTACCTTATCCAGATTAGCTTTTCTCATATCGGCGTTGGTGAGAAAAGCTTCTGTTAAGTTAGCGCCCGCTAAATTAGCATTAGTCAAGTCAGCGCCTTCTAGATTAGCTAGAGAGAGATTAGCACCTTGCAAGTTAGCTTCTCTTAAGTCAGCACCGATGAGATGTGCGCTACGAAGGTCTGCACCTGACAAGTCACAGCGGAAACATTGCCCAGTGGAAAGTAGTTGTTGCACCTGAAGCGGATTAAAAGCCAGTACTGGGCCACTCAGAAATAGGGGAGCGAATAAGCTTACCGTCGTCGCTAAATGAAAATATCTCATCATTTTCCCCCTTTATTAATAAAGTTGGTTTCTTTGTTTTCCTCACTCTTTTATTATCTCACTACATTAGGGTTCTGATGTTGACCGATCGCACAACTTATTTGCGATCGCGCAAATGCTATCCTGCGATCCTATCCCCTATGGTCGCGTGCGCTAGCTCACTGAATGCAATCCTGATTAGTCTACTCAAATGAACGTTCGCTATTAACTTACAAGTTAAAATACCTAGTCGGATTGTAACGCTAAATTACCAACTTAAAACATTCCGCCATTAAAATTAACTATTCGTAGCAATAATCAGAAGGTTCTAAGGCTTTTAGGCAGAAGGGAAGAGGGCAGGGCTAATTCATGGTCATCAAAGAAAATTAAACGGATGGGGGGATGGGGAGATGGGGGGAAAGAGAGAGTTCAATGATTTTTCCTTTGTTTGCATCATCTCTCCTTCGCAAATCAATTTCTCTGTTTACAATGAATTAGCCTTCCCCTTACCAAGGAGAGGGTTGGGTGGGGTTTAGTTGTTCGCAATTGATTTAGGATCGCTATGTAACTTATGTTAATACTGATGAACAACTTACCCCATCACTGTAACTATGAAATGGTACAACGAACCACCGTTTTGGCATCAAGAAAAAGATATAATTACCGTCAGATCGGGCGCAAAAACTGACTTTTGGCGACTCACTCATTACGGTTTTATTCGCGACAACGGGAATTTTTATTATCAAGAGGTAAGGGGAGATTTTATTGCCAGCGTAAAAATCACTGGCAATTATCAAACTTTATACGACCAAGCTGGATTGATGGTGCGTTTAGATGACAAAACTTGGTTAAAAACTGGTATTGAATTTGTAGATGGAGTACAGCAAGTTAGTGCGGTGGTGACGCGAGACTATTCTGATTGGTCGGTTGTACCGATTCTTAATAATCCTACTTCCTTATGGTTACGCTTGCAACGAAAAAGCGGCACTCTAGAAGTGCGATATTCTTTTGATGACGAACATTACACCATGCTCGGGTTAGCTTATCTAACGGAAGTCGAAACCTTACAAGTAGGTTTAATGTGTGCATCACCTGAAAGTGAAGGATTTGAAGTTAAATTCGAGAATTTTAAAATTGAAAAAGA
The DNA here is from genome assembly GCA_036703985.1 of Leptolyngbyaceae cyanobacterium. Taxonomy (GTDB): domain Bacteria; phylum Cyanobacteriota; class Cyanobacteriia; order Cyanobacteriales; family Aerosakkonemataceae; genus DATNQN01. The sequence continues at coordinate 7,031 of DATNQN010000023.1, read as the reverse complement.
ATTGAACGCTCAGAATTAAGGAGTCATCAAACAACCTTGTAGAGACATTTCATAAAACGTTTCTACAAGGATTATAGGCGACGAGCCTTTAATTTATAGAGATATAGCGATCTTATTTAAGTAATCAACCCCACCCTAGCCCTCCCCTTGGTAAGGGGAGGGTTGGGAGGGGTTAAGTTGTTCGCAATTCATTTAGGATCGCTATATCTAATAATTAAATTATCAACTTAGGTTCGAGGGATATAGATTGAGATAAAGTAAAACTTAAATAATGTAGCCTTTGAAAGTTAAATCATTAAAAGTATATCTATAGATAGGATGCTATTGATAGCTGATTAGCTGACAATCATATGACATCCTTGATATTGTGTATATTAGTATGTGGCCTGCGACAAAAAGTGTCAAGCTCAAATCAGCCTATTCAGCAGTTGAACTGAGAGACTTTTCCAGAGAAATGTGATAAGAGCGGAGTGAACAGCTTCTCGAAAATGAGTTTTCTAGCATAAGAGCGGGGACTATGAATGAAGAGGGAAAAACAACTTCAGTTGGAACGCTGCCAAACCAGCACCTGATTTTAGAGCAGCTTGTCGATATGAGTCCGACTTTATTATATCTGTATGACGCTGTTGAGCAGAGAAATATCTATATTAATGCTCGATCGCTCGAACTGCTAGGTTATCCGCCACAAACCGTTTTGGCAATGGGGACAAACTTTACGGTGCAAGTGATGCACCCGGAAGATATCGCTCGAATGCCAGAGCATCTGGAACGACTGAATACATCTCCGGCTGGGAGTTTGGTAGATATTGAATATCGGATGCAGCACGTTAATGGAGCTTGGCGGTGGTTTAAAAGTCGCGATCGAGTATTCAGCCGCACCCCCCAAGGACAAGTACATCAGATTTTAGGGACGGCGGAAGATATCACCGAGCAAAAACAGGTAGAACAGACATTGCGAGAGAGCGAACAGCGCTTCCAAGCTTTCATGAATCACAGTCCTACTTCGGCATGGATAGTCGATCGAGAAGGCCGAATTTTGTACGTGAATTCAACCTACTTTCAAATGTTTCAATTTTCTCAACAAAATTTAATAGGAAAGACTATATTTGAAATTTATCCAGCCGAATTTGCTACGCAATTTTTCGCCACAAATATATTAGCTATTGAAACAAATCAAGTTATCAAAAACATCGAGCAGTCACCTCGTTCGGATGGGAAAGTAGGAGAATTTCTAGTATATAAATTTCCCATTCCCACTGATAACGATGAAATATTAGTGGGTGGAATTGCCGTCGATATTACAGAAAATCGGCAAATAGAAGCATCGTGGCGCGAGAGCGAACAACATCTGAAAATTGCACTTCAGACAGGAAAACTCGGTGCGTGGCAATCGGATTTGATCGCGGGTGAACTGACTTGTTCGGCGCAGTGCAAAGCCAATTTTGGATTACCGCCAGATGCGGAATTTTCTTACCAAACTTTGTTTGCTGCACTTCATCCAGACGATCGAGAATTGGTGCAAGCAGCAATTCAAAAATCGATCGCAGAACGAACGGATTATGAAATCGAAGAACGTTGCTTTTGGCCTGATGGTAGTTTACACTGGCTGATCGTGCGGGGACGCTTGGTTTGCAACGATGATGGGATTCCGGTTCGCATGGTAGGAGTGACGCTGGACATTACCGATCGCAAACAGTTCGAGGAATCCTTAAAAGCAATGACCCAAAGGATTTCTAACATTTTAGAAAGCATTACCGATGGATTTGTAGCTTTCGATCGCGAATGGCGCTATACCTACGTCAATCAAGAAGCAGGCAGAATATTACAGCGATCCCCTGAAGAATTATTAGGAAAGCGTTGGCAAGAAGTATTTCCAGAAGCTTTGCAAAGGAACTCTTTATTAAGCCGGGAATTGGAAAGAGCCGTTAACGAACAAGTTTCGGTTAAATTGGAAGGTTTTTCTAGCGTAGCTCAAAGTTGGCTGGAAATATCGGCTTTTCCATTTCCGGAAGGTTTAGCAATTTATTTTCGAGATATTAGCGATCGCAAACAAGCCGAACAACGCAAAGCCCTACAATATACAATTAGCAACATTTTAGCGGAAGCAAAGAATTTTACCGAAGCAGTGCCAGCTATTTTAAAATCTTTATGCGAAAGTCTGTCATGGCAAGTTGGGATTATTTGGCGAGTAGATAGGGATCGAAATGTCTTGCATTACGTTAACAGTTGGTGTTCTTTCACAACTAACGTTCGCGGATTTATCGAGCGGGGAATTACCTTTTCTATGGGTGAGGGTCTACCCGGTCGGATTTGGGAAAACGGTAAACCTGTTTGGATTGCCAAATTAATTGAAGATACTAATTTTCCCAGATCGGTATTGGCAGTCAAAGCCGGATTGCAAAGCGGATTTGGATTCCCAATTTTGCTGGGTAACGAAATTTTAGGAGTCATCGAATGCTTTAGCGATCGATCTCGCGAACCAGATGAAGATTTATTAGAAATGATGGCATCGATCGGCAGTCAGATCGGACAATTTATCGAACGAAAACGAGCAGAAACAGCATTGCGAGAAAGCGATGAGCGATTTCGGTTTGCAGTTCGCGCCGTCACCGGATTAGTTTACGATTGGCACGTTCAAACAGGTCAAGTGTATCGTTCTGATGGTTTATATCAACTAATTGGTATCCATCCAGAAGAAGTACCCGAAGAAAGAGATTGGTGGTTAGAACGCATTCATCCAGAAGATCGCCCGCGCATTGGCGAAATGATGAATTCCTTATTAAAGACAGATTCCGATCGCTACCAATCCGAGTATCGAATTCTACATCGCGACGGGCGCTGGATCGATGTTTGGGATCGAGGCTACATCGTCCGCGATCCCAACGGACAATTAACTCGAATTATCGGTTTCACCAACGATATTACCGATCGCAAACAAGCAGAATCAGACAAACAACGACTTTTAGAAAGAATTAGAACCAAGCGAGAACTACTAGAAGCCGTACTGCAACAAATGCCCGCCGGAGTAATGGTAGCAGATGGTGCTTCGAGCAAAATTTTCCTCAGTAACGATCGAATCAAAGAAATTTGGCCAAAATCCACGCAAATACCTTTAGAAAATATCGACCGATCGGACGGATATCAGGGATTTCATCCCGATGGGCGTCCCTACGAAGTCCATGAATGGCCTCTAGCTCGTTCGATTCAAACAGGTGAAGTAGTCATCGAAGAAGAAATCGGCTTTATTCGCAAAGACGGTACGCCGGGAATCATGTTAGTTAACTCAGCGCCAATTCGCGATACCGAGGGAAATATTAAAGCCGGGGTAGTTACCTTTTTCGATATTAGCGATCGCAAACAAGCAGAATTCGCATTGCGCCAAAGTGAAGAACGCTTCCAGTTAATGAGTTTAGCGACTAACGATGTGGTGTGGGATTACAACGTTATCACCCATCAAATGTGGTGGAGCGATCGAGTAAAACTAGTATTTGGTTACTCACCCGAAGAACTGGGAACGGATATGGAAGGTTGGGCTTCAGCGCTGCACCCAGAAGATAAAGAGAGGGTAGAAGCTCATTACGAAGCTTGTTTGAATAGCAGCGAGCCTTTTTGGACAGATGAATATCGCTTCCGACGTGCAGATGGTTCTTACGCTTACTTGCTCGATCGCGCCTACATCATTCGGGACAGCACGGGAAAACCAGTGCGGATCGTCGGTGCGATGACTGATATCAGCGATCGCAAACAAGTAGAGGAAGCGCTCAAAGAACGAGAAAAACGCTTTAGTACCCTATTCAACGGAATGGAAGACTGGGTACTGGTTTACCAATTAAATCCCGATGGTAGTCCGGGACAATTAATCGAAGTGAACGAACAAGCTTCTAAAAAGCTGGGTTATAGCCGAGAAGAACTACTGAGTATGTCAGTGGTCGATATTATCGCCTCACCTTCAGTCGATGCCAAAGCAAGGGTGCAAAAACTTTTGGGTGAAAAGCACATCATCGTAGAATCCCTTCACAGAACGAAAGACGGTCGGCTGATTCCCTGTGAAGTAAGCGCTACCTTATTTACATTAAATGGTTTACCCACCGTGCAGTCAATTTGCCGGGATATTACGGAACGCAAACAAGCAGAAGAAGCCTTACGCAACAGCGAACGTTTGTATCGCGCGATCGGAGAAACGATCGATTATGGCATATGGGTTTGCGAACCGGATGGACGCAATATCTACGCCAGCGAATCATTTTTGCGTTTGGTGGGACTTACCCAAGAAGAATGCGCGAATTTCGGTTGGGGAGAAGCGCTGCATCCCGACGATGCAGAAAAAACGATCGCAGCTTGGAAAGAATGTACCACAAAGGGCGATCTCTGGGATATCGAACATCGCTTTCGAGGAGTCGATGGCAACTGGCATCCTACCTTAGCGCGAGGAGTGCCGGTCAGAAATGAAAACGGCGAAACTATTTGTTGGGCTGGCATTAATTTAGACATTAGCCGTCAAAAACGCACGGAAGCAGAATTGCGAGAAAGCGAAGCACGGTTTCGCGCCTTAGTGGAACACGCACCCGATGCGATTTTCATTGCTGATATAGAAGGTAAATATATAGATGTAAATACTAGTGCTTGCGATCTGTTGGGTTACGAACCAGAAGAGTTGCTCGGTAAACGAATTACAGATATGATTCCACCAGAAAGCGTACCGCGCCTGATTGCGTCTAAAGAATTGCTGCTCTCAGGGGAACCGCAAGTAGAAGAGTGGACGTTACTGCGTAAGGATGGATCGCCCGTAACGGTCGAGGTGAGTACTAAAATATTACCCGATCGCCGTTGGCAAGCATTTGTAAGAGATATTACCGATCGCAAACGCGCAGAAAAAGAAAAAGAACAATTACTGGAACGAGAAAAAGCCGCACGCGCTCAAGCAGAGTCGGCGAATCGAATTAAGGATGAGTTTTTGGCGGTGCTTTCCCATGAATTGCGATCGCCGCTCAATCCGATTTTAGGTTGGACTAGGTTATTGCGAAGCCGCAAATTAGAGGAACAAACGATCGATCGCGCTTTGGAAACGATCGAACGCAATGCTAAATTACAAACTCAACTGATCGAAGATTTGTTAGATGTTTCTCGCATCCTCCGGGGCAAAATGGTATTGAATGTTGCTCCGGTTAAATTAGCTGCCACCATTGAAGCGGCGAGCGAAACCGTGCGTTTGGCAGCCCAAGCAAAAGATATTCAAATTATCACTGCGATCGATCGGGATGTTAGCCCGGTATCTGGTGATTTCAATCGCTTACAACAAATCATATGGAATTTACTCTCCAATGCCATAAAGTTCACTCCAGCCGGAGGACGAGTAGAAATTGAATTGGTAGAAGTTGGTAAGGATGTGGAAATTCGGGTAAAAGATACCGGAAAAGGTATTAAACCGGAGTTTCTCCCTTACGTGTTTGAATATTTCCGCCAAGAAGACGGTACTACTACTCGCCAGTTTGGTGGTTTAGGTTTGGGATTAGCGATCGTGCGACATTTGATCGAACTGCATGGCGGAACGGTACGTGCAGAAAGTGCTGGCGAAGGAAAAGGCGCTACTTTTACCGTTACGCTTCCCATGATGGTAAGCGCACCAGCGATCGTAGCGGAGGAAAAAGCACCTGCAATTACTGCCAAGCTGGATGGGGTGAGAGTTTTAGCAGTTGACGACGAAGCGGATATGCGAGATTTAATGGTTTTTATTCTCGAACAATCCGGCGCTCGAGTAAAGGTGGTAGCTTCCGCCTTCGAGGTGTTGGCGACGCTAGAGGAATTTCAACCGGACATTTTAGTCAGCGATGTGGGAATGCCTCAGCTGGATGGCTATCAGATGATGCGTGAAATTCGATCTCGATCGCCACGACAAGGCGGTTTAGTTCCTGCCATTGCTTTAACTGCCTACGCCGGAGAATACAACCAACAGCAAGCTCTGGAAGCCGGATTCGGGCTACACCTCGCTAAACCGATCGAGCCAGAGGTGTTAGTGAACGCGATCGCCAATTTAGTATCCCAAAAAGACGGTACTTCTCATTAAGAACGCATAACACGGGGAGCAAGTGGCACCTTTGATTCGTTCCCAAGTTCCATCTGGGAATGCCGCTGTGGAGGCGGAGCCTCCAGCAAGCACGTGATGCAGAGCCTCCAAACCCGCGTAACGAGGCAACCAAGTTGGTAATAAAGCAAAAATTGCTCTTAAAAGCAGAGAGCGGGGGTTTTCCCCGCTCTCCCTTTACTTAAATTCTGTATAAGTTGCCGATTGTAAGTTTGGCACTTTCTAATTAGGTGGTTCAGATACTCCCTTTGAGGGATTTAATTTAATGTTAGCACGCCTATTATGGAATGTCTTGAATATTTTGTTAAATCCTGTCAAGTTTTTATAAAGATTGACTAGTTGGGTAAAGCTAAGTGTAGTAAACGATCGGAGTGCTTAAATAATTGTTGTTTACGATACCAATGAGCGGCGCGAGTATTTAATCGGCAAGCAGAACGGAAAAGCGGCAAGGACGGAGGAAACAAAAAAACCCGGTATTTAACCGGGAGTAAGAATCTAAACCAAGACTCAGACAAAATTAAGAAATTTAATTTAAATGTCAGGTCAAGCGTTGTGACTAGATTACCTGGAAACTTATGCCAATTGGCTTTTTACTTGAGGTCACGTTTTTAATAATGTAGTCATTTTTTTAAAGTTGAAGTGATGTAGGAACTAAATTCACGTGATAATTTAGAAGATTTTTTCTGATACAAATCAAACAAAAAAGTGATTGATTTAAACTAATTTTCCGATCCGAATAGGTGATTGTGATTGATTTGGATCACAACTTCTCGGTAAAGGGGGCTGGGAATGACGGACTGGTGGCTAGGTTGACACTCCCCGGCGTGAACGCACGGGGATTATTGGATCTAAGACATAACTTGCTCATGCAGGTTTTCACCAACAAGAGTAGAGGTTTCATCTCCCCAAGCGTTGCTTGCGTCTAGCGCAAAGGTTCCAGTATGCCCTA
>DATNQN010000021.1 GCA_036703985.1 Leptolyngbyaceae cyanobacterium | reverse complement strand
GGAATTTGCTCGTTTCCTCCACGTCCTCTTCCTTGATTTCGCTTACGCTCAATGTTGGTCAGAGGACAGTCGTCAACTCACACGCATTCATCCCACGCTCCTAAGAGTGAGACGTGGGACTTTTGCTGAAATTAGTTAAATTGCTGCGCTTGCACAAATTATTGTTGAACACCGAGCGCGTCAGTTACGAGCGAGTGCGGGGAAATGTTTCCCACGGGGAACTGCTACAACTAGCTATCAATGACGATCGATTTGCTTGGTTACATCAACTCTCCGAATCGATCGTGCAAATTGATGATTTGCTCCATGCTGATGAGCCTGTGACAAAGGAAGCGATCGCCACTCTCGTAAGCAATATTCGGAATTTGCTCACGCCCGACGAATGGGGAAATGATTTTGCGATGAAGTATGATGCAGCCCTGCAACGCAATCCCGATGTAGTGTTAGCTCATGCCGATGTTGTAATGGTGCTAGCGAATACCGAGCAATAAACCGATCGTGTTTGTCCGGTTTGAATGCAATTTGGACAAACACTTTCCTCAAATTTAGGACAAAGCAAATGACAAATACAATTAGCCAAACAATCGCAGATACTGTATCAACTTGGCAAGGAGTGACGATCGCACCTCATCGCTTTGGTGGGATTGAATTTCGAGTGAATAATCGTGAGTTCGCTCATTTGCATGGCAACTATCAAGCAGATATTCCGTTTTCTGCTAAGTTACGCAAAGAGTTAGTAGCTTTGGGAAAAGCTTCTTTGCATCATCTCTATCCCAATAGTGGCTGGGTAAGTTTTTATATTCGCAATGCAGATGATATGCCTGCTTTAATTGAGTTGCTCAAACTCAACTACGATCGCTTAACTGCACATCAAACTCAAGCTACCGTTGCTTATTTTTAACCAAAGAGAGAACTAGTTTAATTATGATTAAAGAACCCCAAGCTGACTTTTAGCAGCATTGATATGCTCATCCATTTTTGTTTTGAGGGCAAAAATGGCGTAATTTAAGGGTGCAGCCGAATAGCGCTCTACAGAATGCTCAAAAATATTTCTCCACACCTTTCCTCCAAATTTTTCATACCAATTGATTAGCTCTCTCAAACTTTGTTCTCCAAAACCAGCAATGTGTCCTGAAAAATCAACAGATGGATCGCCCACCTCTCCCTCAGACCAATCAATAATACCGCTGACCTCCCCATTTTGATCGGCCAGAATGTGACCTGCGTACAAATCACCGTGAATAAAAGTAGAAAAATTAGGCCAAAAGTTGTCGGTATCCACCCATGTTCGCCATCTAGTTTCTAGTTTTGCACTCATTCCTATTTCTCGCTTTACAGTCTCAATATCATGCAAAACTTTTTGCCGAACCATTTCGGGTGTTTGTAATTTTGCACCCATTGAGACAGCCTCCTGGACTGGAATTTGATGGAGTTCGACCAGAACTTTCGCCAGTGATGAAACAATGCGGGAATCGTTCTGATCGATATTCCATAAAATTTCGTGTGTCTCAGGGTTAAAAGTCATAACGGGCTTATCCTTTAATAAGGGATATGCCACCAGATCCGGGCTGGCGATTTTCCAATCGGGAACGGAAATAGATAAGTATTTTTTTACTATATTTAATATTTTCTTTTCTTGTTCGATCTGGCCAGCTAAATTTTCACGACGAGGTATTCGTAATACCCACTTTTCACCATTGATATCAGTAGCAAACGCAACTTTGAAATCAATCCCCATTTCATTAAAGAATATATCGCCGCCAAGTTGGAGACCATGACTAGCAGCTAAATGTAGAATGTCATTTGTTTTCATATTTCTGCCTAATTATTATTAGAGCGAATCATTTTGTCTATCTACACAGCTTCGGAGGAGCAGCGGAAAAATTATCCATATCTTCACATATAATATATTGGTTACCACGAGGAACATCAGAAAATTCATGATGTTCCCTGGTGACGATTACCTGTTATTCGGAAACAACAGATAGCAAATTTGAATTGCGATCGCGATCGAGACATTGTTCGATAATGGTGGCAGCCCGTTTTACTCCGCCAGCTTTGGCGATCGCATTTTGAATCTGCCGTGCATTGTGCGAGTACGATTCTTCTGTTAACACCCGTCGGATCGTTTCTCGCAATTGAGAAACATTCAAACGAGATACCGGAATTACCTCACCCGTACCAGTCCAGCGAATGCGTGCGGCATTTCCCGGTTGTTCAAAGGTAATCGGAATCGCCACTAGCGGAACTCCATAGGTGAGGGAATCTAAAACCGTGTTCATCCCGGCGTGGGTAATCGTTAAACTCGCTCTGGAGAGTACTTCTAGTTGGGGCGCGTATTCTACAACTAAAGGATTTCCGGGCAGTTCTCGCACCGCCGCCGCATCCATACCACCCCCGTGCGTAATTACCAGTTGCACGTCAAGTCCTTCACAAGCAGCCGCAATACAGCGAAATACGTCTTTTTTGGTGTTCTGCACGCTACCCAGCGAGGCGTAGATCGTCGGTTGTCCGGTTAGTTTATCAAAAGGGAAGGATACCGATCGCGAAGAAGCATCTCGCAACGGGCCAACATAGTGGAAATGCTGGGGTAAATTAGGGATGGGAAAGTCAAATAAATCTGGTTGTTGACTCAGATGAGCGAGTCGCGCATTAGAAGCATAAATGTGGTGGTAGGGGGGTAAATTCCACCGTTGGCGATATTCGTTAATTACTTGCAAAATCGGTTGACAACTGCGATCGAGTAAATAATAAGCTGTTTGATTTCGCAACTTCGCCCACCAAGTATTCTGATAACTCCAAGGTGTATAAAAAGGCGGGACATCCGCTCGCCGATGAATTGCTTGTCCGGAAGAAACGCAAACGTAAGGCAATCCCAATCCTTGGGCCACCGTTTCCCCAACAATTTCCAATTGATCGACGATCAAGAATTCGATGCCAATTTTTGCGATCGCTTTCGGTGCATCTCGACAAATTATTTCTGCCATTTCCTGACAGAATTTCACCGAATACTGCAACGCTTTCAACTCGCTTAATTTGGCAAGCTGAATAAACGTTTCTGCCATCGTTCCCGGTTGATAAGTAGCTTCCCCAATCGGATAGAAATTCAACCCTTCCGATCGCACTTTTACTTCTAAATCGGGAATTTGCAAAAACGTTACCCGATGTCCGCGAGATTGTAATTCCCGCCCTAGTGCAGATAACGGATTCAAATGTCCGGGATAGGGAGGACAGATAATACCAAAGTGAGTCATAAATTAAACACAATTATTAATTCATTCTAAAAAGCTTCAATCCTTTCTTTCCTCTAACTAATGAATGAGTGAATCGAGCAGTTATTTAATTTACTCCCCATCGGCCAATTTTGTGATATATCAGATGCAGGTACTGAAATTAGCAAGCTACAGTGATAACCTTGTACGTTTGGGCCGATCGGAGTGGGAGGATGGAGGGATGGGGGAATGAATAAAATAAGTTAATGTTTAATCCTTTATCCTGGCGCTCTCTCTTTCCCTTTCCCCATCCGATACCCCCAATCCACCGCCCTTAATGATGAAAATTTTACTTGTAGAAAATAATATTTCAAGCGACTCTGCCTTGAAAAAACTACTGGCTGCTCAAGATTATGCGATGGATATAGCAAATGACGGGCTAACCGGGTTAGACTTGGCAAGTAAGTTTGAATATGACCTGATTTTACTAGAACTGTTAATCCCTAAACTGGATGGTATCGATTTGTGTCGGCAACTGCGATCGCAAGGTTACGCTAAACCGATCCTGTTATTAACCGAGAAAGATACCAATGCAGATATCGTGGCGGCGCTAGATGCCGGAGCAGATGATTACGTCACCCAGCCATACGATCCGGTAACATTATTGGCAAGGATTAGAGCTTTGTGGCGCCGGAGTCAAGGGAATCAATTATGCAGCCTCAGTTGGGGAGAGCTTTGTGTCGATCCCTACTCCAGTAAAGTAACTTTTGGCGAACAGGTAATTTTCCTCACGGCAACCGAATACAACCTACTGGAATTATTTTTGCGAAATCCCAATCGGATTTTTAGCCGTAGCGCCATTCTCGATCGGTTGTGGGGATTTGATGATGCACCAACCGAACAAACGGTAACCACTCATATTAAAGAATTGCGAAAAAAACTCAAATCGGCAGGGTTAACAGAAGACATCCTAGAAACAGTTTATGGCATGGGATATCGATTAAAACCAGCACCAAATACCGTCGCTTCTGCTGCGATAACCAACCAAGATAGCAGTCAAAAACTGCTCGCTAAAAATATGGCTTCCGTGAATCGGGTACTGGAACGATTCCGCAATTCCTTTGCCAAAGAATTAGCAGTATTAGAACAATTTGAAAAGACACTTTTGACCGGAGAGTTTAACTGGGAGTTACATCAAAAGTCAAAGCAGGAAGCTCATAAATTAGCCGGCTCGATGGGTTCTTTCGGTTATCCTGAAGGTTCTAAGTTAGCACGGGCAGCAGAACATTTACTACTCAACGATCGCCCTTTCACTCAGGATGAAATTTCCCACTTTTCTCAATTGGTAGTTGGATTGCAACAAGAATTAACAAAACCGCCCAGCTTCGCCGATCGCGATCGACTAGAGCCTGCTAACCAATCTCATTGCGTACTAGTCATTGATGATGATGCGATGCTGACCGAGCAATTGCAAGCAGAGGCAGACTCTTGGGGAATCCACATCACCGTTGCTTCCAATCTAGCAGCTGCCCGAACTTGTCTGGCTTTGGTGACTCCCGATGCGATCGTTCTCGATTTAAACTTTCCGCAAACAAAGGAAAATGGTTTAATACTGCTGCGGGAATTAGCAAAGCGATCGCTAAATATCCCGGTCGTGGTATTTACCGGACGAGATAGCCTTGCCGATCGATTAGCCGTATCTTGGTTAGGCGCTAAACAATTCCTGCACAAACCCGCCACCACCGTGCAGATTTTTCAGGCGATCGCCCGTGTCTTGCCTCAAACTAAACACTCAGAAGCTAAAGTATTAATTTTGGACGATGACCCCGTAATATTAGCTCAATTATCAGCCTTACTCACGCCTTGGGGACTGAAAGTGACGACGCTGGAAGAACCGGCACGCTTTTGGGAAATGCTGAACGCTACATCACCGGACTTAATAGTGCTGGATCTGGAATTGCCTTTATTAAGCGGTCTGGATTTATGTAAAATCGTGCGACAAGATTCTTGCTGGGGAGATTTACCTATTTTAGTCGTTACAGCCCATACCGATGCGGAATCCTTGCAAAAAGCTTTTGCCGCTGGAGCAGATGACTTCATCACCAAACCAGTACTCGGCCCAGAACTGGTCACGCGCGTACTGAGCCGGATCGAGCGGATGCGTTCTCGTGGATTGGGGCGCCGGGGTTAAGCTGCTACGCATTTAATTTTGATATTGAGCTTGATGGGGAGATGGGGGGATGGGGCAGGGCTAATTCATTGTACCGAAAGAAAATTTGGGGAGCAGGGGAGCAGGGGGGAGAAATTTACCGAATTTTTCCACTTTTCCATAGACAGATTTATCCAAAATAATTTTCTCTCATCACAATGAATTATCCCTGGGGGGATGGGGGGATGGGGAGAGGGATTGACAGTTTTCCTCGACACTCGGAAATATACAAATTAGATGCGCTTTAGCTTAGAGTAAGGCTGATTCATTAGCATGAGAAAAATTTATCTAAATAGAATTCTCCGAGTCAGCAATAACTGCTAACAGAAACCCGGTTTCTTCAAGAAACCGGGTTTCTATCCTGTATTTCACTTAAAGGGAATCTGCTGTAAATTTTTTTTCATTACCATGAATTACCCGGCTCACCACCGGGGGAGTGGTGAGAAATTCCTGCTGGGACGCACTGGGAATTTTAGATACCCAGTTGATTGCCGCGCTTATACTGCATATATGCAGCGACAAACAGCCCAGAGAGGGTAACCAGTATCAAGCCGAGCACGATTCCGGAAAGTAAGGGTTCTACCACGTCAGGTCTCCTTGAATGTTAAAGTTTATTACTTCTATCTCATAGTAATATTAGGAAGGTCTGGTGTAATAAGCAACCAAAGAAAATGTAAAACTGGCTAAAATTTAGTCACCATCAGTACATCGCTTCCAGAAAGTCTTAGATTGAAGTAGCGGCTCACCTTGCCTGAACTGTCTAGAAATTTTAAGCTATGTGTATGAACAAAACGTTTCTTGTACATTACTTACTTTGCTAGGCAACCATGTGGATAAGCAGCTGATTAAAATAGAAAACTTGATTGGGCAGCTAACCTTGTTGGCTTTAGCATTGGTGCTGGCCGTTCTTTTAGTGATGGTGGCCTTTCACCAGTGGCAAATGTCCGATCCCTACGTGAAAAAGGTTCTGTCCATCTCTGGCGATCCGATTCGGGGTCATGCGATTTTTCAAATGAACTGTGCTGGGTGTCACGGGTTGCAAGCAGATGGTCGAGTTGGGCCTAGTTTGCAAGGTGTGTCGAAGCGTAAATCTTCGATCGGTCTAATTCACCAAGTAGTTAGCGGAGATACGCCGCCGATGCCGCAGTTTCAACCTAAGCCTCAAGAAATGGCCGATTTGTTGAGTTATTTGGAGAAAATTTAAGCGATCGGTTTTGGCGATCGACGATCGCTCATCGGTCGTTTTACCGATCGCCAATTACCAATTCCTAACTAAACTGTTGAGCATAAAAACGCGCATAACGCAACCCTGCTTCTAACAATTCCTGATGAGTACCCGATTCGACAATTTTTCCTTGTTCTAATACTAAAATTCGATCGGCCCGACGCACGGTAGCTAATCGGTGCGCGATGATAAACACGGTGCGATTTTTCATGATCCGTTCTAGCGCTTCTTGCACTAATGCTTCTGATTCGGAATCTAAGGCAGAGGTAGCTTCATCGAGAATGAGGATGCGAGGATTTAGTAATACAGCACGCGCGATCGCAATTCGCTGTCTTTGTCCTCCCGACAAATTAACGCCCCTTTCCCCCACCCAAGTTTGATAGCCTTGTGTCAACTGAGTAATAAATTGATGTGCGTTGGCAATTTTCGCTGCTGCTTCTACGGCTGCCAGATCGAATTCAGTTTGACCGAAAGCGATATTTTGAGCAATACTGCCAGAAAATAAAATAGTTTCTTGCGGAACGATACCTATTTGTCGCCGCAAACTTTGTAAAGTAACGTTTTTAATATCAATTCCATCAATTAAAATTTGTCCGAATTGGGGTTCATAAAATCGGGGTAACAAATTCACTAAAGTAGTTTTCCCCGCACCGGATGGCCCCACCAAAGCGATCATTTCTCCCGGTGCAACTAATAAATTCATATTTTCCAATACAGGTTTAGCAGGATCGTAAGCAAAGGAAACATCGCGATATTCTACTTTCCCCGTTACTGTAGGCAGTGTTAGTGCATCAGATTTTTCCAGTACTGATGGCTGAATTTCTAATAATTCAAAAATGCGATCGCAAGAAGCTTGACCTTGTTTAAATTCATTGTAATTGCTAGTTAATAATGAAATCGGGTCGATTAACAAAGCAACTGCGGCTACGTAACTAACGAATTCCGCCCCAGTTAAATTATTTTGAGAAATTTGCCATCCTCCCAAGAAAAACAATAGCAGCACGCACATTGCTTCTAAGAAACCAACTACGACAAACTGAAGTGCTTTTACCCGTTCTGCTAAATATTTGGCTTGTCGATTGTGTTCGGCTTCTTGCGTAAATTGTTTTACTTGATATTCTTCGGCAGCGAAAGCTTGCACTAAGCGAATACCGCTGAATACTTCTGTTAATAAAGCTGATAAATTAGAGATGCGGTTTTGGCTGCGGCGGGAAAATTTGAGTAATTGTTCGCCAAACCAACCGATTAATACTGCCATTAAAGGAGCTAAAATAAAGGTTGCTAAGGTTAACTGCCAGTTGAGATAAACCATGTATCCCAATACAACAATTAATTGCAAAACGCAGGGAACGAATTGGTGAAATAACTTGTTAATCACTTCGCCAATTCTGTCGATATCTTCGGTGAGGCGATAAGATAAATCTCCGGTTTTGGCAGTTTCAAAATAAGTGAGATCCAACCGCTGCAAGTGTGCGTAAACTCGTTTGCGGAGATCGAGGGCAATTTTTAAGGCAGCTTTTGCCATCAGCGCATCTTGGGAGTATTGCACCGTTCCCCGGATCAGAAAAACGATCGCGCCGACGCCAGCCAGTTTTGCGATCGCATCCACGTTTCCCTGTCCGATATACCCGGCAATTCGACCCGCCAACCATGCCAAAATCGGCCAAAATACCGTAAATGCCAGAGTGCAGGTTAATGCTTGCGCGATCGTTTTCCACTCCGGACGGATATAGGGAAGAAGTTGCCAATAACTAGAACGAGTTTTCAAGGGAATATCCAGAATTATGGTTACTTTGAATTAGGCTACCAGTCTTTTAGGCTAGCTAGCGATTCGATCTGAAGTAATAATAGTAACATTCACTGCTTTAGTGACAACTCAGGTCATCAAAAATGAAGGCAAAAATAAAATTATTATCCCTAACCGTCTGGATAACTCTTTCGCTCTTGACAATTGGCGCAATCTTAGTCGTGTTGGGAATTTTTAATACTGCGCTGCAATGGGATATTTTCAGCGATCGAGTGGAATCTGTTTTATACGGTATCTTTTTTTCTTGCCTAGCTCTTAGTCTTTTCGGCGTTGCCATGACTTTTGTCCTTGGCATTCAAAAAATCGTGGGAGCAGTGGAATCTCTGGAACGCAACGGCAATTTAGATAGTTCTGCGATCGTTCCAGAAGCACGACGAATTACTTACGTGCAATATATGTTAGGAATCGTCACCGCCATGTCTGCTTTAATCGGAGCTTTAGCATTATTAGATTACCAAGTTCAAGTTCACCGCAACCAAGTCTTTAAACGAGTAGCTTCCCAACAAATTGAAAGTTTTAGAAATAAACTCGTCCAGCAAGTTACTATTTTGCCAAAACCACCCGTTAGTAAACTTTCTAAAAGTTTGCCAGATTTGATCGAGAGTTTAAATAATTTGTCTTTTGTGGAAAATCTGAATCTTTACGTGCTAGATTCGCAAGATGATTCTGTAATGTGGCGCTATCAAAGATATCAGAGAAACGATAAAGGCGAACCGATTTTTCAAAGATTTTACGTAGCAAAAGATGACGAAAAAGCGATTAGGCAAGCCTTGAAGAATGATTCAAAATTAATTAACGAGTTAAATAAACAAAGGAATTTTCAATGGTATTATCCGATTAAAGATGCCAGCGGGAGTTCGATCGCGGTTCTCCGAATCGACGGAAATCGCAGAGAAAATTTCAGAGATTATAAATTTTAGGTACTCAACATTACAAATACAGCCACCTCAGAAACCCGGTTTTTTGAAAAAACCGGGTTTCTATTCCATTCTGTATTCTGAATTCTGACTCATGGATTCTCGATAAAAAAAAGCAGTAGGACAAAAAGACCTACTGCCATTCAACCCAAAGGAGAAAGTTTTACTTGATTAGAAACCGATTAATTCCCTGGCTTCTAATCCGGAAAGTTGTTGAGCGATCGCTAATTGCGCTTCCAACTTGGCGACGCTAAACTGATTGCGGAGATATTCCAAGTGTGCGATCGCGCTGGATTTTTCCACGCTCAATTTTGTCAAAATATCGATCGCTTTTTGATATTCTTGATTGAATTGCAATAATTCAAAACGACGTGCCTTGCGTTGAGCAGAATTTTTTAACTTAGGATCGGCAGCCACTAACAACTCTGTTCTGCCTTCAAAAGCAGTTATTAATTGACGAATTGCAGACAATTCGTAATCCAGTTCAGTGATTCTTTGGGTAGCTTGAGAAATGGCAAGGGGATAATCACTGAGTTTGAACATTAAGATTTTTCCTCAGAAAAAAATAGATAAGACAACAAAGTAAGGAATGGGAGAGGAAATAAGTAGGTGAGGGGATGAGAAGATGGGGAGATAGATGGAATATATTTTCTCATCCTTCATCTTTTATCCTTCATACTTCATCCTTCAGCCTTCATCCTTCCCGATCCTTTTTTATGCAACGAGTTCTTGCGGTTGAACATGATGAGAAATTTCCGGAAGATTGAGAGGAAGCTGCTCAACTTGCGTTAGAGGGGCTTTTTCCAAAATTTCTACTTCAATTCGCACGGAAACCAAGTAAGAACCTGCTTTTTCACCAACTGTGTCGGCAATCAATTTGGCAAATTCCGGACGCTTGGCAGTGAGAGGGTCTCGCAAGGTGCAGCGATCCCAATCGTGCTTGGCATTTGGATTAAGGCTGAGAATGTAATGCTTATTCATAGTAAAAACCCAAATCCTACCTCTAAAAGGTCGCTAATGAGCCATTTCGACAGAAAACGGTCTCAATATCCTTACTGTTATAGTATAGTACAAGTGTACTAATAAAGCAATAACCTGACGACGGCGAATTTAGCCTAGTGCAAGACGGCAGAAGTAATCCGTCAACTTTTTCTTTCTATAGCCATCCTATTTGAGTAATCAACCCCACCCTAGCCCTCCCCTTACCAAGGGGAGGGTTGGGTGGGGTCTAGTTGTTCGCAATTCATTTAGGATTGCTATATCCCCACTTGGAAGACGGGTGTACTCAAAAGCGCGGGGATGCACGGTATCTGTTTGCACTTTACATTAATTTATTTTTTTTCCAAATGAAAATAAATTTTTATGACTAATTGTAAATAAAAGACAATTCAATAATTAATAAAGATTGCCTTTTCAGCATAAAAGATCGTCGAGTGCAGGTAAAAGCTAAATTTTATAACAAAAATAAGAGAGCATACACGGCTTAATTACTACAATTAGTTTGAACTTTCAATTTATTTAAGATTTTTAGGCATTCTATATACAGAAGCTAGATTTGCTTTCTGTTCAAGGTTCAATCCAATGCGGTTTACAAAAATGGTTTTCATGGCCCTAGACTGATTCGAGGGTTACCTAGCTATTAAAAGAAATCGTGCGCTGCTCTGTAGTTGAAGAGATTGCACCTAAATCCCATGTCTTGATTTGCTTGCAGGAGCCAGAAAAATTACATGAATGCCATTTTACCGGGATATCAAGTCATCGAAGCGATTCACAGCGGAGCCAGAACTGCCATCTATCGTTGCCAGCGCGAATCAGATCTCTCTAACGCGATCGTCAAGACTTTAGTTGCGGAGTATCCCACTCTGGAAGAGATCACCCGATTGCGGCACGAATATAAAATCCTCCAACCTCTGAATGTAGAAGGAGTGGTCAAAGCTTATGGCTTAGAAAACTATCACAACGGTTTAGCGCTGATTTTAGAAGATTTAGGCGCACAATCCCTGAAAAATTGGATCGATTCTCAGCAAATATCTATTTTATCGTTTTTGTCGATCGCGATTCAGCTAACCTCTGCACTGGGACAGCTTCATAAAAATTGCATTATTCATAAAGATATTAAACCGCAAAACATCATTATAAATAAGTCAACCGAACAAGTAAAAATTATTGACTTCAGTATTGCTTCCCAGTTAGAGCGAGAAAACTCCGCACTCAGTCATCCAGACTTACTCGAAGGCACCCTCGCCTATATGTCGCCAGAGCAAACTGGCAGAATGAATCGAGCGGTGGACTACCGCACTGACTTTTATTCTTTGGGCATTACGTTTTATGAAATGCTGACAGGAGAATTGCCTTTTAATGGTACAGAGCCGCTGGAATTAGTACACAGCCATATTGCCAAAAATCCGGTTCCTCCTCATCAATTAAATTCGGAAATACCGGAGGCAATTTCATCGATCGTAATGAAATTATTAGCGAAAACAGCGGAAGACCGCTATCAAAGTGCGGAAGGTCTAAAGTTCGATCTGGAAACTTGTTTGATGAAACTGCAAACTACGGGAGATATTTCTCAATTTATTCCCGGTAGTGCCGATAAAGCAGGACAATTATTAATTCCCCAAAGATTGTACGGGAGAGAGGCAGAAGTTGCGATGCTGCTGGAAACGTTCGATCGCATAGCCTGTCCGCAGGACGATCGCATTTCTGCTGGCACTGCGGAATTAATGCTAGTTTCCGGTTATTCTGGCATTGGTAAAACGGTTTTAGTTAATGAAGTACACAAACCGATCGTTCGACAACGCGGATATTTTATTGCCGGGAAATTCGACCAATTCAAGCGGAATATTCCCTACGCTTCCCTGATTCAAGCTTTCCAGTCATTAATTCAGCAATTACTCACGGAAAGCTCCGAACAAATCGACATTTGGCAAGAAAAACTATTATCGGCTTTAGCAGTTAACGGGCAAATCATCATCGATGTGATTCCCGAAGTCGAATTAATTATCGGCAAACAACCACCAGTACCGGAACTGGGAGCAACTGAATCGCAAAACCGTTTCAGTCGAGTATTCAAACAATTTATCAGCGTATTTACCACTAAAGAACACCCGCTAGTTGTCTTTTTAGATGACTTGCAATGGGCAGATTCGGCATCGCTGAAATTGATCGAATTAGTAATAACCGATAGCGACAGCCAATATTTATTGCTGATTGGCGCGTATCGAGATAATGAAGTTTTTCCGGCACATCCGACAATTCAAACCATTGAAAAAATCCAACAAGCGGGTGCGACGGTCAATAACATCGTACTAGGGCCCTTAAAACTCCTTCACGTCGAACAATTAATCGCCGATACTCTGGGGGAAACAGAAAACCTAACTCCCCAGGAGAATGGCTCCCCTGCGAGGGGAGGGGAGAGGTCAAAACCTTTGGCTGAGTTACTTTTCAACAAAACTCAAGGGAATCCTTTCTTCTTGACCCAACTCCTGAAGACCCTTTACCAAGAAAACTTGCTAACTTACGATTTATATTCGGGTGCTTGGCAGTGGTCTTTAGCGCAAATTCAATCGATCGGCATTACAGATTTAAATGTCGTCGAACTGATGGCGAGAAATATTCGCAAATTGTCAGAAAATAGCCAGAAAGTATTAAAACTAGCAGCTTGTATTGGCAACAGTTTTAACTTAGAAGTATTGAGCGTTGTCAACGAAGCATCTTCCTTAGCCACTGCTGCCCAGTTGTGGTCGGCACTCCAGGCAGGTTTGATTTTGCCGCAGGGGAATGAATACAAAATTCCGCTGGTATTCGATCGGGATGAATCAGGTGGTATTGCATTAACGGATGTTAAAGTTGACTACAAGTTTTTGCACGACCGAGTGCAGCAAGCTGCCTATTCTTTGATTCCCGACGAGCAAAAAAAAGAAACTCACCTGAAAATCGGTCAATTGCTGCTGCAAAATACAACGCCGGAAGACCAAAAAGAAAATATCTTTGCTTTAGTCAATCAACTGAATTACGGCACGGATTTACTGACAACAGAAGAAGAAAAATTCAAACTAGCCAAACTCAATTTGATCGCCGGACAAAAAGCGAAAGCCGCCACAGCTTATGAGTCGGCTGCCAAATATTTGAATGTGGGTTTGGGGTTGCTAGCTGCCGATAGCTGGGAGAGCCAGTACGATCTGACTTTCAGCCTTTATTTGGCAGCCGTAGAAGCCGAATTCATCAGCACCAACTTCGAGCGATCGCAACAATTATCTGCGATCGTTCTGAAAGAAGCCAAAACCCTCCTCGAAAAAATCAAAGTTTACGAACTGAAAATTCTGTTTTATATGGCTCAAAATCGACCACAATCAGCCATAGATACCGGAATTGAGGTTCTGGAAATGTTGGGCGTTTTCCTGGAACAAGAACCACCCCAAGACCTCATTATTGAGGATTTAGCCGATTTGCCGCCCATGACCGATCCCGATAAACTGGCGGCCATGCAAATATTATCGAGTATCGTCATCGCAGCTTATATTGGCAATGGCGCAATGATGCCGTCGATTTTATTCTCAATGATCCAGTTATCTGTCAAGTATGGGAATTCACCCGAATCTGCTTACGGCTATATTTGGTATGGGGGACTCCTATGCGGGCCTTTGAGAGATATAGAGGCTGGATATCGATTTGGCAAACTGGCCGTCGTTCTGTTAGAAAAATTTGAGGCATACTCGCTTAACTGCAAGATCCAGTTAATATTTAATGCGGTTGTCAGAACCTGGAAAGATCGCATTCGAGAGAGCCTAGAGCCTTTGATTTATGCGCTGCACAGTGGCTTGGAAGTAGGAGATCTAGAATGTGCTTGTCATTGCGTTCTTAATTATTCCTATCTAATCTTTTTCAGTGGAGAAGAGCTGGAAAAAATTGAACGAGACCACGCGAAATACGTTGCTATAACGATTAAAGTTAAGCAAGAATACGATACTTTCGGCATCAAAATTTATCAGCAATTGGTGAATAATTTGCTCGGTCAAGCCGCCGATAAGTATCGATTGATTGGTGAAAGTTTTAATGAAGAAGAAATGGTGCCCGCCTTCCGGGAGGCTAACAGTGGGACTTTGCTCTTCTTTTACTATACGGCTAAAACAATTCTTCTTTATTTATTTAGAGACTACGAAGGAGCAGTTGCTAACGCCAAGTTGGTATCGGAATATGCCAGCTATGGCGTTGGATTGATTCAAAATGTCCTCTCCAACTTCCACGGTTCTCTGGCTCTTCTAGCCCTCTATCCCCAAGCACGATCGAGTCAGCAAGAAGAATACTTGAGGGAAGTGGCAGCCAATCAAGAAATCATGAAAAGCTGGGCCTACCATGCTCCGGGGAACTTCCAGCACAAGTACGATTTGGTAGAAGCTGTCAAGTATGGGGTTTTAGGGCGTCAGCAGGAAGCAATGGATTACTACGAAAGAGCGATCGCTGGAGCCAAGGAACAGGGATATCTCCAGGATGAAGCTTTAGCAAACGAACTGGCGGCAGAGTTTCAACTATCTCTGGGCAGAGAAAAGATTGCCAAGACTTACATGACGGATGCTTACTACAGCTATATCCGTTGGGGTGCGAAAGCGAAAGTGGAAGATTTGGAGGAACGATATCCTCAGTTAATTGCGCGATCGCCTTTGGCGCTGCGCTCCTCGCAATCGCCCGTTGCAGAAACACCTCTCGGCTTCGAGCGTTCTGCAACAATAGTCTCTTTAACTACCACGAGTAGTCAGGCGCAAGTTCTGGATTTGGCAACGGTGATGAAAGCGTCCCAAGCTATATCCGGCGAAATCGTTTTGGCTAACTTGCTCGACAAGTTGATGAAAATTGCGATCGAAAACGCAGGCGCTCAAACCGGTACGCTGATTTTATCAAAAGACGGTCAACTTTTGATAGAAGCAGCCGGCAATAAAGATGAGGTCAAAGTGCTGCAATCTTTGCCAGTGTCAACAGGTGGCAAATTACCCATTTCGGTAATTAATTACGTGGTTAGAACTCAAAAAGATGCCATATTAAATGACGCCAGCCGCGAGGAGATATTTAGCAAAGACCATTACATCGCGCAACAAAAACCGAAGTCAGTGCTGTGTACGCCTATTTTGTATCAAGGCAAACTGACAGCGATCCTTTACCTGGAAAATAATTTAGTGGCTGGTGCGTTTACTGCCAAGCGAGTAGAAGTGTTGCGGATGTTATCGGCGCAAGCTGCGATCGCATTAGAAAACGCCCGGTTGTATGCCAATTTAGAATCAGCCAATCAGCAATTAGAAGAATACAGCTATACCCTAGAAGTCAAAGTAGAAGAAAGAACGCAGGAATTAAAAGAAAAAAATTCCCGTCTGGAAATAGAGATCGAAGAACGTCAGCGAGCCGAACAAAAAGCACAAACAGCAAGCCGTGCGAAAAGTCAGTTTCTCGCCAACATGAGTCACGAATTGAGAACCCCGCTCAATGGCATTTTAGGTTACGCTCAAATTTTCAAACGAGACAAAAGTTTGACTGTAGAGCAAAGTATCGGGATTAAAATTATTCACCAATGCGGCGAACACTTATTAACTTTAATTAACGACATTTTAGATTTATCTAAAATTGAAGCAGGCAAAACAGAACTCTATCCTACAGAATTTCATTTTTCCGATTTTCTGCAAGGGATTGCCGAAATTTGTCGCATTCGAGCAGAACAAAAGGGAATTGCCCTAATGTACGAACCGATCACTCAAATTCCCGTTTGCATTCGTGCCGACGAAAAAAGATTGCGGCAAATTCTCATCAACTTAATCGGCAATGCCATCAAATTTACTGAAACGGGAGGCGTTCGTTTCAAAGTAGAAGTATTGGAAAATCAGGTAAACGCAGATCTATTGCCCATTCTCAAAATCCGTTTCCAAGTCGAAGATACGGGGATCGGGATTGCACCAGAACAACTATCCAAGATATTTTTACCCTTCGAGCAGGTAGGCGATCGCGTTCGCCAGACAGAAGGAACGGGATTGGGACTGGCAATTAGCCGTCAATTAGTGGAAATGATGGGCGGCGAATTGAAAGTAAAAAGCACTTTAGATAAAGGAAGTGTTTTTTGGTTTGAACTAGAATTAGTGGAAGTTAAAGGATGGACAGAAAAACTCAATAAACCCGAAAAAATTATCAGGGGTTTTGTAGGGCAAAAACAAAAAATTATGGTCGTGGACGATCGATGGGAAAACCGCTCGGTTTTGGTAAATTTACTAACTCCCATCGGGTTTAATATTATTGAAGCAACTGATGGAAAAGATTGTTTGAATAAAGTTATAGAATTTAAACCGGATTGTATTTTAATCGATCTGGTAATGCCGGTGATGGATGGGTTTGAAGCGACGCGAAGAATTCGGAAAATGACATTGGTGAAAGATGCGATCGTGATCGGGACTTCGGCAAGCGTTTTGCCATCAGAACAACAAGGAGGTTTGGAAGCTGGGTGTGATGATTTTATTTCCAAACCCATTCGCTCGGAAGAACTTTTAGAATGTTTGAAGCGGCACTTAAATTTGGAGTGGATTTATGATGGTGCGGAAGTTTATAAAGTTGATTCAGGGGAGCAAAATTATGATGAAAAACTGGCAAAACTAGAATTAATTGCCCCTCCCAATGCAGAAATAGCGATATTTTTCGATTTGGCGATGAGCGGTGATTTGGGAGGTATTCAAGAAGAAGCAAATAAACTAAAAAGATTGTCGCCTAAATACCTAGCCTTTGCCAACCATATAAGTGAATTAGCTAGTAATTTTGAAGAAGAAAAAATTTTGGAATTCGTACAACAATATCGGGGTAAATAAAAATGAGCGGTGAATACGCAGATGCCGAATCAATTCTGATCGTAGATGACAACCAAAATAATATACAAGTGTTGTTTGATTTTCTCAAGAAATCGGGCTACAAAGTGTTAGTAGCTCGTAACGGCCAAAGTGCCATCAATAAAGTAGAATATTCACCTCCCGATTTGATATTGTTAGATGTGATTATGCCGGGAATGGATGGATTTGAAACCTGCCAGCGCTTGAAACAAGAAGAAACCGCAAAAGAAATTCCCGTGATTTTCATGACGGCGCTAGCCGATACGGAAAATAAGGTGAAAGGTTTTAATGCAGGGGCGGTTGATTATATTACCAAACCATTTCAATATGAAGAAGTTTTAGCCCGCGTGAGAACTCATTTGAGCATCAGAAAATTAACTAAAAAACTCAAAAGCCAAAATGAACTTTTAGAAGGTGAAGTAGGGGAACGGAAAAAACTGGCATCAGAATTGGAAAGGAGAGTAGAAGAACGAACTGAGGAACTAACAAATACGAATGAAAGGTTGCAAGGAGAAATTAAAGAGAGACACCAAGCTGAGGAAAATTTACGACGATCGCTCTGGCAACTTCAACAAACTCAAGCTCAATTAATTCAAAGCGAGAAAATGTCAGCTTTGGGTCAATTAGTGGCTGGGGTAGCTCACGAAATCAACAATCCAGTTAATTTTATTTACGGCAATATTTCCCATATTCGTAGATATATTGAAGATTTGCTCGATATGATAAATCTTTATCAAAATACCTATCCCGCTACGACGCCAGAAATCGAGGAAAAATCCGCAGAAATTGACTTGGAATTTTTGATGGAAGATTTGCCGAAAATTATGACTTCCATGCAGATAGGAACCGATCGCATTCGGGAAATCGTGCTATCCCTGAGACGTTTCTCCCGCCAAGATGAAGTGGTGATGAAACGAACCAACATCCACGAAGGAATTGATAGCACTTTGATGATTTTACACAATCGGCTCAAATTTAAGGCCGATCGTCCTGCGATTGAAATAATTAAAGAATACGCTCCGGACTTGCCAGAAGTAGAATGTTATAGCGGCGAATTGAATCAGGTTTTTATGAATATTATCGCTAATGCGATCGACTCTTTGGAGTCGCGCTTTAGCAGCGACACTTTGCAGGTGGAATCCGGGCCAAGTTTTTGTCCATCAGGAATCACCAACTATCTAGTACCGGCAATTTGCATTCATACTGAAGTAATCAACGGAGAAAAAGTAGCAATTCGGATTGCAGATAACGGTTTGGGGATGAAGGAAGAAGTCCGCCGCCGGATATTCGATCCCTTTTTTACCACTAAACCACCGGGTAAAGGTACGGGAATTGGGTTATCTATTAGCTGGCAAATTATCGTAGAAAAACATCAAGGTAGTTTGCAATGCTGTTCTTCACCAAGAAAAGGTACTCAGTTTATTGTCGAGATTCCGATCGGCCATCAATATTATAATCAGAAGGCGTTTGAAAGTTGCCAATTGAAAGCTATCTAGGAATGACACGCTACAGATGCAGAGACTTTTCGCGAAACGCCTCTGCATTTAAATTTTTACTACGAAGCAGAATCGGTATGCAGAGAATTGTTGGTTAGTTGGGGTAATAAGTTATTAAACCAAACTTCTTGTTGTGGTAGAGGAATGGGAATTACCGCTTCATCAAAGGCTACTTTCAACTTAATAAATTATTAACTATCAACTTAAAGGATCGAGTTTGAAAGATGATGTTTAAAGGTTAAAAATTAACTCATCTTCTACATCTTTTCATTCCTCCATCCCAATTTGGTGAAACTAGCTGACTTTATTTCTCGTATTTTTGTAACGATCGATAAAATTTACTACCAATAACCCTACCGTTGTCACAGTCATCGGTAAAAGATCCAACCAAGCACCGCTCCAACCTTGGATTAAGTAAATAACGTAACAACACATTCCCGCAATCAAACCCCAGAAAATCGCGCGTTCCGAGACATTCCATCTGGGGAGGCACGAAGCAATTAGCACCGGGGCTGCTACGGAGGAAAGGCGCATAATTCCGTAAATTATGTAGATTACATCAGTGGCAAACAAGGCACTAATTGTGGAAAAAACCATCAGTAAACAAAGGGTAATTCTAGTTGCTAAAGGGAGAAATTCTGGTGAGATCAAACCAAATTTACTGGCTAAGTTATTGGTAAGAGTTAAAGACGCGCCGAACGCAGCCGTATCGAGGCTGGATATGATGGCAATACATAGCAACAAGATTACAAATGGCATGAACGTGGCAGAAAAGGTATTTTGTAGGGCAAAAATCAGAAAATTATCTTCTGAAACTCCTTGAACTTTCGCAATAGGAAGCGCCAGCATGAAAATTAACGTCATCATTAAAATTAAAACCCCGCTGAAAATGAAAGCCCAAAATAAACTAGACTTGGCGGCTTTTGCCGAACGTGCGGCATAGATATGCTGCCAGATATCGCCAGCCACAAATGTCCATAAAGATGACAAAATTACTAAGGAAAAAGTCCCAGCACCACCCATCGATCCAACGGTACTTAATAAAGGCATTTCACTCACATTTTGAGTAAAAGCTTTACCAAGTAAAAACAAACACAATATTGCTAAGAATAAAAACTGTAAAATGTCGGTACTGATGACTGCTTTATAACCGCCCAATACCAAGTAAGGTAATGTCAAAGTAGCCATTGCAACTACAGCTAAATAGTAAGGAAATCCGGTGAAGCCAGCAATTAGTTTACCTCCTACCACAAATTGCAGCATTAACCAAGCAAAGAAAAGGGTGAAATTACAAACCAACAAAGCTGCACCGCAACGGCGGGAATATTTGTAGTGAAAGTAATCTGGCTGCATATACATTTTGAAGCGATCGGCTAAATCTTTAATTTGCGGTACGCAGAAAGCTAAGAGGAACAAGCCGACGCCAAAAGCTACTTGCGTCCAAAATAAAGGAGCCCATCCATAAGAATAGGTCATGCCGCTGTAGAAGGTTAAAATGTCTCCGCCGAACCAACCGCTAGCCAGACTTACTCCCAGCCAAAAACCGCCGCGATCGCGATCGGAAATCAAGAACCCTTCGCTAGTTTCCTTGTATGCTGCCCGCACGCCGATCGCGATCACGATCGCAAAATACCCGATCAGTAATGCGTAGGTCAGAAAATTCGACATTATTGCGTTCATAACTTAACTGAATTTCCTAGTCAAAAAATTTGATTCTCGGCCAAATATTATCAACAACTTTGCCAGAATTATTCGGTTACTTTAATTGTTTTATAATGATACTCAAATTTAACAGACCAAACGGTATCCTGCCAATTTTCACGTAACTAATCAAGATTTTCCATATTTTTGTTAAAAATCGGATTTTTTTGCTTAAAAAAGTAAGATAAGTAGGAAAAGTAGAAATTTTGTGGGTATCTATCTTAGTGTTGAAAAGGCGACTTTTCAAGCAGGGCAGCAGATTTAAATTAAATTTTCCGATCGAGCATCTACTGGAGAAGTCCCGATTTTGGCACCGAGTCACGGAACGATCGAGTAATCTAGATTAGATGTGCAAATATTTTCTTTCTTAAGCAACCAATTTCATGACAGCAACTTACACCCAGCCCAAGCACGAAGTAAAAGACCTTTCCCTCGCCCCCCACGGCAAGCAACGCATTGAGTGGGCGGGACGGGAGATGCCCGTATTACAACAAATTCGCGATCGCTTCGCCGCCGAAAAACCCCTGGCTGGCATTCGCTTAGTTGCCTGCTGCCACGTCACCACCGAGACTGCAAATCTCGCCATTGCCCTCAAAGCCGCAGGTGCAGATGCCGTATTAATTGCCAGCAACCCCCTCTCCACCCAAGATGACGTAGCTGCCTGCTTGGTTGCTGAATATGGCATTCCCGTCTTTGCCATCAAAGGCGAAGATGCCGAAACTTACGTTCGCCACGTCCAAATTGCCTTGGATCACCGCCCCAACATCATCATCGATGACGGTTGCGACGTAGTAGCTACCCTAGTCAAAGAACGCCAACATCAACTTTCCGAAATCATCGGTACTACCGAAGAAACCACTACCGGGATCGTGCGTCTCCGCGCCATGTTCAAAGATGGCGTGTTGAGTTTCCCCGCCATCAACGTCAACGACGCAGACACCAAGCACTTCTTCGATAACCGCTACGGTACCGGACAATCTACCCTCGACGGCATTATCCGCGCCACCAACATTTTGTTAGCTGGTAAAAGTGTAGTTGTCGCAGGCTACGGCTGGTGCGGTAAAGGTACTGCCCTTCGCGCGCGGGGTATGGGCGCTAACGTGATCGTGACCGAAATCGATCCTACCAAAGCGATCGAAGCAGTCATGGATGGTTTCCGCGTCATGCCAATGGCAGAAGCCGCACCCCAAGGAGATATATTCATCACCGTAACTGGTAACAAGCACGTCATTCGCGGCGAACATTTCGATGTAATGAAAGACGGTGCAATTGTTTGCAATTCCGGTCACTTCGATATCGAAATCGATCTGAAAGCGTTAGGTGCTAAAGCTTCCGAAGTAAGCACCGTGCGGAACTTCACCGAAGAATACCGCCTGCAAAATGGTAAATCGGTAATCGTATTAGGTGAAGGTCGTTTGGTGAACCTCGCAGCCGCAGAAGGACACCCCAGCGCCGTAATGGATATGAGTTTTGCCAACCAAGCTTTAGGTTGCGAATATTTAGTGAAAAATAAAGGCAAACTGGAAGCAGGTATCCACTCCATTCCAGTAGAAGTTGACAAAGAAATTGCTCGATTGAAATTACAAGCAATGGGTATTGAACTTGATACTCTAACTTCCGATCAAATCGAGTACATGAACTCTTGGACTTCTGGAACATAAGCAAGTAGTAAGCTAATATAGAAACCCGGTTTCTTAAAGAAACCGGGTTTCTAACCGTTTGAGAGAGTTCTTTACCAATTACCGATCGCGAAACTTATGCAGGAATGGATAACTAACACGATGACTTCCCTCGGCTATGTGGGAATTGGGTTACTAATGTTCTTAGAAAACTTATTTCCGCCCATACCTTCGGAACTAATTATGCCGTTGGCAGGTTTCACGATCGCTAAGGGAAAAATGGCATTCGTTCCAGCAATTTTAGCGGGAGTAATCGGTACAATGCTGGGGGCGCTACCTTGGTACTACGTGGGCAAACTCGTAGGCGAGGAAAACTTGAAGCACTTAGCAGACAAGTACGGAAAGTGGATTTCCATATCTAGAAGGGATATTGAAAAAGCAGATAATTGGTTTGACAGACATGGCGAAAAAGCCGTGTTTTTTTGTCGCTTAGTACCGGGTGTTCGGACTTTGATTTCCCTGCCCGCAGGTATCAGCGGAATGCACTTAGTACCGTTTTTAATTTACTCAACAGTTGGCACGACTTTGTGGGTGAGTTTTTTAACCTTTGCCGGGTACATTTTGGGAGACAAATACGAGCTTGTCGATGAATATCTTGGCCCGGTTTCTAAAATAGTATTCGTGATTCTGGTGGTGGCATTTGTGGTTTGGATAGTCAGGAAAAGACAAAAACAGAAGCAGAAAAACATCTATAGCGATCCTAAATGAATTGCGAACAACTAAACCCCACCCAACCCTCCCCTTGGTAAGGGGAGGGCTAGGGTCGTACAAAAGAATTAATTCCATCGCTCTTTTCTCTCCCAACCCTCCCCTTACTAAGGGGAGGGCTAGGGTGGGGTTGATTATTTAAATAGGATCGCTATAGTAATCTAAAAGTATGGAATGCACCCAGGCTTCATATCGTCACAGATCCGACAAATTCCAGCCTTTATGAATTACGGGATAGAAACCCGGTTTCTTGCTGAGAAAACCGCTGCAAAGTTATGATTTTAACTTAAATTTGATATATTATTCTAGTTCATTATTGAATGATGAAATGGCGGACGATCGCCCAAATGTAAGCCGAAAATTTATCACAACCGAACCTTTGGGTAAAAGCGGACAACGAGGTGAAGGTAAGGTTTGGGATGCTGTCAAAAACGCTTTTGCAGATCGGGAGTGTCTTGCTTATTGGCGATATCCAATTTTTTCTAAAGTTGGCAAAATTCGCAAAGAACCAGATATTTTAATTGCCGATTTGGAGCTTGGTTTAATTGTAATTGAGGTTAAATCAATTACGATCGACCAAATAGTAAGTATTAACGGTCATCGCTGGGAATTTCGCAATTTTTACACCTCTGATGGGAATCCTTACGAACAAGCGGAGAATCAGTTATTTGCTTTGTTGGGATATTGCGATCGCGAACCTCTCCTGCGTCGTAAAGTAAAGGGAAGAGCGATCGTTGCGTTACCATTAATTACCGCACAACAATGGCAAGAAAAAGAGTTCGATCGACTTCCCAGTTGTCCGCCAATTCTTTTTAAAGAACATCTGAATCTTGGCTTAACCTATCCCCTTTGTGATTCTAATTCTCCCCTCTTCCCTCCCAGCGAAGGGGCGTCGGGGGGGTTAGGTGCCTCCCTCTTCAATCAAATCAAACAAATCACCCCTGTCATCAAAGGAGTAAGACTAAATAAAGAACAGTGGAAATTGCTGTTACCTGTATTAAGTGGAACACCAGTTTTTCGTAAACCCCATCAAGAAAACACCACCCCCTACGAAAAAGAAGAAGAAAGCAATAATCCAATATCAAAAAAAACTCGTGCTAGCATTTTAGCTAAAGTTAGAAAAAACTTATCCGAATTCGATATTCAACAAGAAAACATCGGTAAACAAATTCCGCCGGGATTGCAAAGAATTCGGGGTGTTGCAGGTTCAGGTAAAACAGTATTACTATGTCAAAAAGCTGCACATATGCACTTAAAACATCCCGAATGGGATATCGCTTTAGTGTTTTTCAGCCGCAGCTTATACGAACCGATGATTCAGCAATTAGATAAATGGTTGCGACGGTTTAGTAGTGGCGAAATCGGATATCTTACTCCCTCCATAGACGAAGATGTGCAAAAATTGAAAGTATTACACGCTTGGGGTGCAAAAAATCAACCTGGACTTTACAGCACGATTTGCGAAGCCGCAGGTGTTCAGCGTTTAACCGCGTATGATGTTGATAGCAAACAACCAAATGAAGGTTTAGCGGAAGTATGCAGTTTGCTATTAAAATCTGCAAAGATTCCCCAAATATTTGATGCTATTTTAATTGATGAAGGTCAGGATTTAATCGTTGACGATAAATTTAAATTTGAAGATAAGCAACCTTTTTACTGGATGGCTTATCAAGCTTTGCAACCGGTTGACTCCCAACATCCAGAACAGCGAAGATTAATTTGGGCTTATGATGAAGCGCAAAGTTTAGATAGTTTAAATGTTCCGACAGCAGGTGAGTTATTTGGTGATGAATTAGCACATTTGGCAACTGGTCAATATCCGGAAGGGATCAAAAAAACGGAAATTATCCATCGCTGTTACCGTACTCCTGTCCCTATTTTAACCGCAGCTTATGGCATTGGTATGGGATTGCTGCGTCGGGGGGGTATGGTATCGGGAATTACCCGCACGGAAGACTGGAAAGCGATCGGTTATGAAGTGACGGGTCGATTTACTCGCGGTCAACAGATTACGCTGAAACATTTATGCGATCGCACTTGCAATATTATACCAGAGCTTTGGCCAGAGCCAGTTCTAGAGTTCGATACATATTGCGATCGGCAATCAGAATTAACAGCCTTAGCACAAAACATTTTATACAACCTAAAACACGATTATCTAAACCCTACTCGCGACATTTTAGTAATCGTTTTAGGTTCCTTTTTTGATGCTACCAGACTAGAAAATCACGTAGCAGAATTTTTAATGTCTCAAGGCATTAACATCTTTATTCCCGGTACGACAAACTATAACATTTTAAAGCCAGATCCAGATAACCACGACCCCAACAAATTCTGGTGTGAAAGAGGCATCACCGTTTCTCGAATCCATCGCGCCAAAGGCAATGAAGCCGACATGGTTTATATAGTTGGCTTGGATAATATCGCCAAAGAAGAAAGCAATGTCAGACTACGCAATCAACTATTTATCGCTTTAACCAGGTCACGCGGTTGGGTAAAATTAAGTGGCATTGGCAAATATCCCATGTATGAAGAAATGCGTCGAGTAATTGCCAGCGGCGATACTTTCACTTTTACCTTCAATCATCGCCCAAAACGAGAGATTAGCGTTACCGATGCAGGAGAATTAATTAAGCGATATGCCACTGGCGCAAGAAACTTTCAAGGCGCAGATTTACGTGGTATTCAGTTAGCTGGTGCTGATTTGCGCGGTGCTAATTTAATCGATACGCAATTGAATAATGCTAATTTGCAAAAAGCTCAATTAGATGGTGTAAAGTTGGTAATTTCCGATTTAAGTAATGCCGATTTAAGTAATGCTAGTTTGCGAAAAGCCAAGTTAATGGGTGCGATTTTGCGAGGTGCTAATTTGAGCGATGCCGATTTAAGTCGCGCTGATTTGAGTGATGCTGATTTGCGGGATGCGAATTTATTTGGTGCTAAATTGGTGGGCGCAAATTTGAGTGCGGCTGATTTGACTGGTGCTGATTTAACTGGTGCGGATATGGCGGGTGTTGAGTTGGGTGATGTGAGGATAGCGGATGGGAGTTTGCATTCGTGAAAGATTTTTATGTCCTTATTCAAGCAAACCAATAGCTTTACCATAACTTTGAAGTTTTTTGAGTACATAATTTGCTATATCAGCACGTCTAGCCCATTTCGTCCACATAATCTCTAATCGAACTAATCCAGAATCAGTTTTACATAGCAAATCACTCCTAATATTTATTATTCCACGAAGCTCAACTTCAGTTTTATAGGCAGAGGCTAACCCGCACGCTTTTAGTGCTTCGCCAATAGCTCTGTTTAATAGTTCATCATTCTTTTGAGAGATTTCTAGCAGTTTTTCAAAAGGAAGTTTACTGCTAAGATTAGGAATGTTATTCCGCTCGAAACCTTTAGGTTCTGTTTTAAAAGCTTTAGCTAATTGACTACTCATCAGACGTTCTAATGCTTTTGAATCATGGCGGATAAACATTCCAGCTTGCTTCATTTTTTCCTGTAAATCAGGATCGGCATACTTGATTACGATAGCGCGTGCTGTAGCTATAGGGAGATAAACAATCTGTGCGTCTAGCACTGTTCCAAGAATACCAACCTTATCTGAATATTTTTTGAGATCTTGTACTATATTGGCTTTTGTTGAAACCATTAAACAGGAAATATCTGCATTTGAGTAGCCACCGTGAGTCAAAGCTGTAACTTCTTCTTTTGGATTATTACCTGCTATTACCACCGTCCACATTCTGCACTTTTCCTGCTCAAAAAGCTTTTCTACATTTTTTTCATTGTTAAGCAATTCCTGACGAAGAAGACCTAAATACTTACCAATAGTATCCGCTTGCTGAATTAGAGTTATAGCACGCTCTTCCGAAATTCCTAGATCTACTAAAGAAGCCTTATCATTTAAGGTTTTAATAGTGCGAGTTGCAATATCTAGATACTGGCTTTTTGGTGGCCCTTTAAACCGATAGCTTGGCTCTCCAATACCTAACAGTGAATCAGCACCAATACGTTCGGCCAAGCTAATAAGCCTTTGTTCTAAATCGTCAGCATTACATGGCCAGACAATTAAACTTCGTTCGCCAGAATGCGAGCGAATAAAACTATTAATAGAATGGAGATCTTTCTCCAACTGATCTACGGAAAAATCTGTTAGAGCTTCTCGATTTTCAATCACAATTATTCGGAGCTTTTTTAAGCTAGAATTATCCTCTAGATTAGATTTTTTAAAAAATTTTAATGTCTCTGGTACTGATTCGTCAGCTTGAATTGATAAAATTTCTACCTCATGTAGAAATAAATTAAGTGTATGTAGGAAAGTGGATTTTCCAGAGCCAGATGAACCTCTAAGCACCCAGAACGCACCCTTTCCAGCAGCTATAATGTCACTGTAGGTATCTTTAACGCGAGCCAAAGCATCATCTACAGGAACAATAATGTCTTTTAATTCGTGTTTAGCACGTCTCTCAAGGGCATCAAACCGACTGGGTACGAAAAGCTTTGGCCTTTCTTTGGGAGATGCTTCTGTATCCGCCGATTTATTTGCTGAACCAGAAGATGAGGATAATTCAGTATAATCAGCGCCGTTAGAAATATTTAGTAGTTCTGGAACTGAATTTAATTCTAGAATTTTGTTATTTTCAGAATTATCTGATAATTCTGACACTGAATCTAAAGGAGAAGGCTTATCTGTAGATAGCTTATTGTATAAAGACAAGTCAAACAAGGATAGCTGATTTGGATCTGGGTTGTGCTTTTTTGGCATATTCTTTTAATCTAAGGTAAGTATCTTAATAGGATAACTATAATGCAATCTAGTTTTTCAATGGCCTTAATTGTTTTACTCCTCAGCATATTTTAGCGGAATCATGGACAAAGCGTAAGTGCGATCGCACTTCACCTATCTATTCAGAAATGCGCTCGAATATGTACATTGGTTAACAGTGAATTTAATTAAGACACATTGTTTCTGCACCGTTCAATGGCAAAATAAATACAGAAAAAGAATTTGGTTATCCTTATACTTCAGACAACCAGAATTAATTAGGAGAAAATCAAATGGCAAACAATACCTCTTTAGAAGAACGAATGGCAGCAGTAGAAGCAGCGATCGCTGAATTGCAGAAACAAGTTGCCAATCCTCAACCGACAAATTGGCTACAACAAATTACAGGGTCTTTCAAAGATGAACCTGCCTTTGAGGAGGTATTGGCTTACGGACGAGCGATTCGTCAAGGTGATGAGTCTGCACTGGGATCGGAAGACGAGCTATGAAATATTTATTAGATACAGATCATCTGAGCATTCTTCAACGTCAAGCTGGGAAGGATTACAGCAACCTTGCGACACGCATGGCTCAATACCCGCCATCAGATTTTGCCATATCAATTGTCACCTTTCACGAACAAATGCTTGGCTGTCACGCCTACATTAATCGCGATCGCACCCTCAATGATGTAGTAAAAGGATATGAGATGATGGCGCGACTTGTCAGTGACTTTAAAGTATTGCCTCTCGTCCCATTCGATGCGGGTGCAGCTAAAGCTTTTGAGCAATTAAAGTCACAACAGATTCAACTGGCAAAGATGGATGCAAGAATTGCGGCAATTGCATTGTCTCGTGGATTGATTCTGTTAACCCGCAATCATCGAGATTTCGGAAAAGTGGCAGGGTTGGCGATCGAAGATTGGACAATTTGAGGCATTAAGAATTTATTATCTATTTTTCTATACATACCCAACTAATTAGTCGGCTCAACAGCAAATTGAGGTATTTTTACTTAAAGCTGAAGCTACAATTACTCTACATATTTCAAAACTATACTATGACCAACAAACCTAAAATTTTCTCCTTCTTCGCAGGTACAGGCTTCCTCGATCTCGGTTTTGAACTAAACGGCTTTGATATAGTATATGTCAACGAAATTTACTCTCCCTTCATGCAAGCATATCGCTATTCTAGAGAATGCCTTAAATTACCCACACCCGAATATGGATATCATGAAATAGACATAACTAACCTTACCAAAGGAGAAGAAGCATTACAACTTTCATACTTGATAAAAGATGCCCGTAAGAATACAAATATTGTTGGATTTATCGGCGGGCCACCTTGCCCCGATTTTTCAATTGGGGGTAAAAATCGAGGGAGAGAAGGAGATAATGGTAAACTTTCAGCTTGTTATGTTGAACTGATTTGCCAACAACAACCAGATTTCTTTTTATTTGAAAATGTCAAGGGTTTATGGAAAACTCAAAAACATCGTTTTTTCTTTGAAGAACTTAAGCGAAAGCTCATCCAATCAGGTTATGTTTTAGTAGAACGCTTAATCAATGCAATAGAATACGGTGTACCGCAAGATAGAGAAAGAATTATTTTAATTGGTTTTAAAATCAACTTGCTTAGATATATTGGAATTAAGATTAGTCAGTCTGGAATATTACCGGAAGCAACTTTTCCTTGGTCTAAATATATAAAATACCCCCTAAATAAAGTTTTTACTTATAATTGGCCTGTTAGTAATTCTTTTGCAGAAAATTCTATATTATCTCATCCCGATCGCATACCCTTGCCTCTAACCGTTGAGTATTGGTTTAATAAAAATGATGTGCTGAATCATCCAAACGCCGAACATCATTTTAAACCAAAAGCAGGTCTAAAGAGATTTGTTTCTGTTGATGAAGGAGATGTAGCCAAGAAGTCTTTTAAGCGTCTCCACAGATGGCGATATTCTCCCACAGCTTGCTATGGAAATAATGAAGTACATTTACATCCTTACAAAGTGCGCCGGTTGTCTGTGGCGGAAGTGCTAGCGATTCAATCTTTGCCGAAAAACTTCGTACTTCCATCTAATATGTCATTAACTAATATGTTTAAAACTGTTGGTAATGGTGTTCCGTATCTTGCATCAAAGGGTATTGCTCAAACTATTTTTGATTTTTTGAAGAAAGTAGAAGTTAATAAGCAGTTAGAATCAAATTTGATATTGGTTTAAGTTAACTTATTGTGGGATTCGTTGAAAGTAATCACTTCCTGAATAAAGTCTTGCCATTTTTCATTAGGAAACCAGATGCGATGTAAATCGATTTGAGCAATTTCTTCATCTACTTTTTCGCAAAGCAATCTGTATAAATACATAAATGCGGAAACTCTCATGTTAGCAGCGCAGTGAACGAACACCTGCTGATTGCTATTTGCTTGCATCACGCTGAAAAATTGTTTGATATTCTCAAGGGTAGGGTTTTCCCAAAGTACCGGAATATGAATGTATTCCATTCCTAAATTTTGGACGATCGCACTTTCGTTTGGCAACGCCTTGGGAGATTCCGGTAAAGCTAAATTAATCACAATTTGATAGCCAGCTTGTTTGATGGCTGCTAACTGTGATTCCGTCGGTTGTCCGGCGGTTGCTACTTTTTCTGATATTTTTAGGAAGTTGTAAATGTTTTCGATGGAGTTTTCAGACATTTTTTTTTTACCACAGATGTCCACAGATAAACACAGATAAACACAGATGAATTTTTGATTTGAGGACTGAAGTTCTCACTACTAACGTTAAGATTTATCCTAAATTCATGCCTTCGTTTTCTGATACTAATAATCTACCTTGTCCTTCATAAATCCAAACGTAACCTTCTCCTCCTCCTCTGCCAAAATGACCTAATTTTTTATAATCTTCTTGTATGCCGTTGGTGAATCCTTTTACCATGTCATAATCAGCGATTAGAATTTCGCCTCGGTTGAGTTGAATCAGTTTGGCAGGTGCAGTTGTACCTAAGACAACTGTAGATGTTTGTCCGGCTAAAGGTCTAATTGCTACTCGATAACCTCCATCGGTAGAACCTGCAATTTGTCTTAATTTTAATCTTTTACTACCGATAACTACGTTGTCCGAACAAAGTTGAAATATGCCATCATCGAATTCCCATTGTTCTGTTTCTGGGATGTCGATCGAAGTATAATGAAGGAAGTTTCCTTTTTGTCTGGGTTCTAGATAAACTTTACCAATCCCTTTATAAACAGGTGCGTTGAACTCGGTTTCGGTCATCATCGCTACCCACATATCCCGCAAACGGTTATCGGTTTTATATACTCCATAAGTTAGTTGACCGATACATCTATGCAACGTTCCTTTTTGAATGATGACTCCGGTATTTTCTAGGGTGATTTCTACTTGCTGTACGAAGGGAATGGTTTTAGTAGGGTGGTAATATTTGTTGGTTTCTTTATTAATGTTATTTTGCATATACCATAGGTCGGTCGGTTCTATAACCTTTACTTCGTATTTCATAGTTTTTCTCCAGGTGTCTTTTCAACTGTATTCATTTTTTCCACGAGCGTCAATCGATTTTAGATTGATTGAATGACTAAGCTTTCTAGGCAAGGACACAGAAACCCGGTTTCTTCAAGAAACCGGGTTTCTATCTTCTACTTTACGCAACTGGTATTTGCTGAATTCTGACTCCTTCTTTACAACGATCGCAACGGCGCGTTTAATGCTTTGGCGATCCGATCGCAACTTTCCTCTAAATGAGCTTTCGTGTAAAGATCCAAGTTTGCACCGTGTTTTTGCAGACTACTATGTAGCACTTTTTCTAATTGGCGCAACTCGTACCATGCTAACATTCTGCCATCTTCTGGCACATCGCTAGTCCGTAATACCATCGATAGCAAAATACTCAAATGTTCTCTTTGCAAGGAACGACGCACGCTGGATATTGGTGTTAGTTTTCCTTCTCCGAAAACTTCTGTCCAAATACTATTTTGCAAAGTATCGAATAATTCTGGGATGGTGAGTGCTTCTCCCGGTAAGGTTTTTAACTCGATATCCCGCAAACGCTCGAGTCGATCGCAACTTAAGAGCGATCGCAATATCGTACTTTGCAATAACAGAATTCGTTCGTGGATCGGATAATCCAGGCGGGATACGGGTACTGGATTACCCCAGTGTTGCCAGCGGGATGGCGCTAGCTGATTCAGCAATTGAGGTGAAAAAATCAACGCATCTTCCGCAAATATGTAACTTTGCAAAGTAGCTAACGCCTGACGCTGTTTCTCCACCGTCACCGGGACAAATGCCCAAGAGCGATCGTCAAAAACGCGATCGCGTCTGAAAGACTGTCCCCCCACATATTTAGTAATCAAATTAGCATTGAGAAAATAGTAGCTAAGTATCTTATTAAACAATCCTCTGGTAGAACTAAAACTTTCTCCCGGTAATGGTTGGCGCTTTTCTAAACGTTCCCACATCAACCGGGCGTTATCCATTTGCCATTGAGAATAAAGCAACACATCACTACTTAAATCCCACAAATTAGCATCGGGATTAATATCCCAAACATCTTCATCAGTGGCATAACCTAACTCCGGTTGAGGCGATGCAAAAGCTATTTGTTGTACAAAAGATTTAGCAGATTTATCATCAACAACTATTTCCTCTATTTTTTCTGACAAATCTGGTTGATAACCGTAAATAATTGCCCATTCATCGTAAGGGCCAACTACACCGGGAAAATAATCGCCTTGTGTCATTCCCGGTGCTGCTAAATTCACTGGCAGATAATCCATCACCGAACTTACTAAACCTTTGGTTCGCGTTATTTCAACGTTGTTTAATTCGTCAGGTGATAACATCGTGCTGCCGTGAAAATTGTGACGCAAACCTAAAGTATGTCCGACTTCATGGGCAATTACAGAACGCAAATATTGATGCACGTAATCTTTCATTTCATCGCTATCGGGTGTCGCGTTATGCAGCATTGATAATGTAATCGCACCCATCGCTGCTTGGTGAGAAATTTCTATGTCATAGCACGAGTGATTATCGGCTAAAATTGGTTGATAACTTGCCTGTTTTGGTTGGCATAAGTTGCGATCGAATTGGGGAAATAACCCATCTTCTTTTAGGGTGCGATATTCTTGCTTAACTAAGCGCACCATATTGGCATCCACCACAATATCTGCATCCAAAATTTCCCCGGTGAATGGATTAACATGAGATGGGCCTCTGGCAAAACTCGCATCCAGAGAATTAAACCAACGAATCGTGTTGTAGCGCACGTCAGCGGGATGCCAATCTGCATTATCTGGCATTTGGCGAACTTCGATCGCATTTTGAAATCCCGCTTTTTCAAATGCCCTGTTCCACATCAAAACCCCTTCTCGAATCGCCTCCCGATATTCCAAGGGAACGGCATTTTCAATCCAAAATACGATCGGTTTTTTCGGGGGAGATAAAGCAGCTTCGGGATCTGATGGTTCCAAATGCCATCTATTAATATAACGAACAAATGGTTCGGCCCGATCGTCGTTAGAAAGGTCTTGGTAAGCCGTGATAAAATATCCCACGCGATCGTCTGCTACTCTGGGAATATAGCCATTATTTTCTGACAATTCGGAAAAACTATAATGTACTTTTAGCGTAATCGCTCGGCTATCGGGTACGGTAACTAAATAAGCACCGTCAGATGAAGAGAAATTATAAATCGAGTCAATTTCTAAATTGCGAGGAAAACTCTTAACATTGCCAAAATAAGATTTACTATCATCTAAATTATAATTGGCGTTTAAAGCATATTTTAATAAGGAAGTTAATCCGGGAAAATCTTGCATCAGCAAATCCCCCAAATCAACTAAAATCGATTTACTATAAGGGTCGATGCTAACGATCGGAAGTGCGAATAAAACTGAATCGGTAAAAGAACGCGCCAGCGCTAATTGCTCTGGTTTACCCGGTTCTGTGCGAAATTTGACATTACGGATTGTAAACTGCACGTAGTCGTTGACGCGCTGAAAGTAAAAAATATCTTCACTTAAAGATTGTCCGCTATAAAGTCCTCGTTCTCCAATCCCAGATTCTAGGGTGACGATGCCAAGGTAATTTTTATTTAGCTGCGCCGGTTTGATTTCCAAGTAAAATTGGCGATCTTCTTCCTGATGATAAAG
Source organism: Leptolyngbyaceae cyanobacterium (assembly GCA_036703985.1). Lineage (GTDB taxonomy): Bacteria > Cyanobacteriota > Cyanobacteriia > Cyanobacteriales > Aerosakkonemataceae > DATNQN01. Next base: position 99,875 of record DATNQN010000021.1, on the reverse strand, counting down.
AGTGAATAATCCTTCTAATTTAGTTGTACCCTTAGTTATTTCCCGAAAGCGGCGAAAATCATCTTTTCTGCTGTCTTTATAGGGATTCTCTGCGATTGCCACGATTTCGCTGCTGGGCAGTGCATTTAATTGCTCAACTGACAAACTGGAAACTTGATTTGTTCCTGAGTAAATATTGCCCAGTAAAAGGTTACAGGCTAAAACGGTAAGAACCGTTAAATTTGTTATCCAATCAATCATTTCTCGCTTACCTCTGGAGGCGGTTGTAGTGTCTGTAAACCGCTTGGCTAATTAAAGACTAGCCTTGTTGGGTAGCTATTGTATCACAGTAAACTTACTGAAGTTAAATAGGAATTTTTTTTACTAAATACTGAGATGGTCAGGTTAAACGCGATGAAAAGCAAAAATGACGCCTTTCCATCCGTTCTCATCCTTTTTTGTTGAATGTGCTATATATTAATCCGAATTTCTGTTTAACTAGCTACATATCGCTAAAGAAACAATTCTGTTTCTACAATTTGCTAGTAACAATTAATATCATGTCCGTTTGTATAACCATAGTTTGTAGTGAGGACTTTAGTCCTCGGACTGAGGACTAAAGCCCACTACAAACAAGTTTTATTATGGGTAATCAAAGGTGTCAGGAATTAGGGAGAGTGTCGTGAAATCAATCGAAGCAAGGGAGAAAACCCAAGAGCAACAGATTAGTCCGGCGGACTGGTCGTGGAGTTTTTGGCCTTTGGTGCCGCTTTATCCTTACGGTAAACGGCGAACGATCCGCCAAGAAGTAGTTAAAGATACGATTTGGACGTTCGACCAAATGCAAGGCATCTTCTACGTGACGGTGCCGATTCGGATGACGGTGGTTAAACTTTCGCAAGGTGGGCTACTGGTGTATGCGCCAGTTGCACCGACAAGAGAGTGTATTCGGTTGGTGAATGAGTTGGTAGCCGTTCACGGTGACGTTAAGTATATTATTCTGCCGACCATTTCCGGTTTAGAGCATAAGGTATTTGTGGGGCCGTTTGCCAGACGTTTTCGGCAAGCGCAGGTGTTTGTCGCGCCTTCTCAGTGGAGTTATCCGTTGAATTTGCCGTTAAGTTGGTTGGGTTTTCCGCTTCGTCGCACTCATATATTGCCAGATGATTGTAAACAAGTGCCTTTTGCGGATGATTTCGAGTATAGGATTTTGAATATCAATTTGGGATTGGGGTCTTTTGGGGAAGTGGCATTTTTTCACAAGCAGACGCGCACGTTGCTGGTAACTGATTCTGTTTTGAGAGTACCGGAAGAACCGCCTGCGATCGTCCAAATCGATCCCTATCCTTTACTTTTCCACGCTAAGGATAGTGCATCTGATGTAATTCCCGATAACGAAGCAAATCGCCGCAAGGGATGGCAGCGCACTTGTTTGTTTGCGCTTTACTTTCAACCAAGTGCTTTGGATACTGTTAGTTTGCCTCAAGCATTTAAGGAAGCTTTTTCTGCCCCGGACAAGTCAAAAAAAGCGTATTTCGGTTTATTTCCGTTCCGTTGGAAAAATGGTTGGCAGCATTCGTTTAATGCGCTGCGAGGAAATGGGCGTTTGTTTGTTGCACCGATTTTACAAACTTTGATTTTGGATCACGATCCCAAGAAAACTTTAGATTGGGCTGATTATGTAGCGAATTGGAATTTTGAACGGATTATTCCCTGCCATTTTGATTCTCCCATTGAAGCAACTCCTCGCGACTTCCGGCAAGCGTTTGCATTTTTAGAGAAGAATTTGGGAGGTTCGTTTGGCAGTGAGAATTACCCCTTACCGCCAGAGGATTTTGCCTTTTTAATGGAATTGGAAGAAAACTTAGACAGAATTGGCGTGACGCGACCGCCGAGTAGGGTTTAACTTAGAAGTTTCAGGGGGAGATATTTATAGGAAATTGGTAAAAGGAAAATGAGCGATTAATGTTTAATTCGATCGAGCGAAGAAGCTTTTTGAGGCAGGGCGCTAACCTAGTGGCATTAGTGGGAGCATGGCTGGTGGGTTGTAGTTCTGCCAACCCTAAGTATCACGATCGGCGATCGCAAATCCAAGTCGAGGATAAGACAATGAAACTTGAAAGTGATAGCTTTTCTGCTAACGGCACGATTCCGCCAAAATATACCTGTGATGGCCAAAATATTTCCCCCCCATTAAAGTGGGATACCCCACCCATCAGCACTCAAAGCCTTGCTTTAATTGTCGATGACCCGGATGCCCCAAGCCGAACTTTCGTTCACTGGGTTCTTTACGACTTGCCACCGGAAACTGGCAATTTACCAGAAGCAATACCAGCCGATCGGCCAATATTAGAGGGGTTCGGCGTGCAGGGAAAAAATGATTTTGGCAAACTGGGTTATGGTGGCCCTTGTCCGCCTAGCGGAACTCACCGTTACTTTTTTAAATTGTATGCTTTAGACCGAGTTTTGGAATTAGCAGCAGGCGCGACAAAAGAACAGTTGGAAGCAGCAATGAACGGTCATATTTTGGCAGCAGCCGAATTAATCGGGTATTATGCGCGACGGCGTTAATTTGTTGTTTAATTCTAATTTGCTAATAAAAAAGCACCTTTTTTAAGGTGCTAAAAATTTTCTTGCGTGAAACTTATGAATAAGTACGAGTGTGATTACGCGCTCCAATCGATGCACCGATCATCGACGCTGCTAAACCTAGTAAAGAACCGAACACGAACGACCAACCTGCTCTAGCAGCATTGCCAGCAGCTTCACGAGCTTGCTGGGCAGAAATATTGGGCGCTCTATTGGGTAGATCGACTCCGCCTTGTTGCGCTTGGTTAATCACTTCTCCAGCATTAGACATCACGGCTCCAAAAGTACCTGCAACACCGCTTGCTAATAACCAAGAACCGATCGCAAGAGTGGTTGCCCAAAGAATTGCACCGTTTAAAAGGGCTGTACTGCGGTTCATCGGGCCACTAGCACGACCTGTAACCCAACCGCCTACAAATAAACCGATAAACAAACTAATAATCGACCAAATACCAATGCCAACCCCTACGTCACCGGCATTTGTTCTAGGGGCACCAGAACCAGCTAAACCGCTTAAACCAATGGCAGCACCCAAAGCACTTAAAACTAATTGAGTAGTTAAAGCTACTAATAGTCCGGAAATAATCGGACCCCATCTTACGCGGTCATGATATTCCACGACTCGATTTGCCACCACCGGCTCTACCATATCTACTGGGCGATTTCCGTATGCCATTGTTTATTTCCTCCCTTAATCCCTTAAATCTTGTAGAGTTTCTTTATTGGTAGTGATATTTCACTTGAGCTTCACTCTAAGTCGGATTGTTTGTTAAAATCTCTATCACTGGAAAGAATGGTGATATCTATCGAAAGAAGGATCTACTAAAAATTTTATTAATAAAAATTTATTAGATAAAAAATGACCGTAATAAATGTACTTTTATAACTCTCTTGAGGATGATTATGCCGTCACCCAAAACGGATAAAATAAGATAATGTTATTCGCCAATACAAGCTTGCGTTACTTCCAAAATAATATCCATCCGGAAATTTTCAATTAAGTCAGTTAAAATATTCGCTATTTTGGATTCTTTTTCTGGGATTTCTCCGATCAGTTTGACTACTTTTTCATCATCAACAATTAGGGCTGCTTCGTGCAATTTAGCAATCCATCCTTTAGGCATCACTGTTAAATCATGAGGGTTAAGTGCATAGGATTGGGCTGATAATTCGCCAGTAATGGGTGATATTTCTTCTTGATATATAAACTGAATACCTAAATGCTTGGCAAGTTTTTCAAACAGCATTTCTTGATGAAAAGGTTTAGGAATAAAATCATCGCAACCAGCTTTTAATATAAGTTCTCGCTGTTCTTCAAAGGCGCTGGCAGTGATGGCGATAATTACGGTATTTTTGCCTTTGGGTGTTTTCTTAATTTCTTGAGTTGCCTGATAGCCATTGAGAACGGGCATTTCCATATCCATCCAAATTAAATGGGGTTCCCAACTTTCCCAAAGGGCAATGCCTTCTTTACCATTTTCTGCTTCGCGCACTTCTAATCCTAAAGGTTGAAGTAATTCTAAAATTAATTGTCGATTTTCTTTGAGGTCTTCAACGATTAAAATGCGATAATTGGGTTGATCGGGTTGTATGCCAATCACGTGCTTGTTATGAGATAGCGTATTGGATTCGGGTGGAGATGCTAATTTAACCAAAATATCAAATGCGAAAGTCGAGCCTTTTCCTAATTGACTGGTAACTCTAATGTCTCCCCCCATCAATTTGACAAATTGTTGGCTAATTGCTAAACCTAACCCCGTTCCTTGCATAGACTGGTGACCTGTTTGAGTTTGCACGAACGGATCGAATAAGATAGGCAGTTCGCAAGGGGCAATACCAGGGCCAGTATCTTCGATTTCAAATAATAAACGATTCTGGGTATTGGATTTGCGATCGCCATTATTGATTTCCCCGCACGAATTGTCCGCTAATACGCGCAGAGTCACCGTACCGGTTTCCGTAAATTTAATGGCGTTACCGATTAAGTTAATGAGGACTTGCCGCAGTTTACTTTCGTCAGTTTTAATGTACTGAGGAAGATGGGGAGCTAAATAAAATTTCAGGTTTAAACCTTTAGAAATGGCTTTGATACGCAACATTTCTTCAATGCTGTGAAGCAGTTGATAAAGATCGAAGTTATTTTCGTTAAAAGTAGTTTGGCCAGCTTCTATTTTGGCCATTGATAAAATATCATTGATCAGCGCTAGTAAGTGTTCGCCACTCCGATTGATAATTTCTATATGTTTTTGCTGATCTGAGGAGAGGGAATTACTGCGAGCCATGATTTGACTAAAACCTAAGATGGCATTCATCGGAGTTCGCAGTTCGTGGCTCATTTTAGCGAGAAATTGGCTTTTCGCTCGATTGGCTGCATCGGCGGCTTCTTTTGCTTTCATTAATTCCCATGATTTTCTTTGAGTTTCTGCTAGTAGTTGTGCTTGCTGTAAGGCTACTCCTAATTGGCTGGCAATTTGAAATAGAACGTTGATTTCTGTTGATTTCCATTGACGGGGAGCGCAATTTTGATAAGCGGTTAGCAATCCCCAGAGATTATTGCCGCAAAAGATGGGGACGACTACGTATGCTTTGGCTTGTAATTTTTCTAATAATTGAATTTGACAGTTGTTAAATTCTGTTTGATGGATATCTTCGATGACTAAGTAGTTAGGAGATAAACGATCTTTTAAGTAAGTACTTTTGACGAATTTATCGAGAACGCAGAAATTCTTGAATGGGTACTTTTCGTTGGTTGTATTTTCTATAATCGGGCATAAGTTTTGATTTGATTGTAATAGAGAAGTCCAACCATCTCCTACTGACTCGGCGACGAATTCTCCATCTAAGTCGGAGTTGAAACGATAAATTGTCACGCGATCGCAATCGATCGTCTGGCGCAGTTCCGATGTAGTAGCGTTAAAGATGGTTTCGATATCTAATGTCTGCCGCATTCTTTCGATGGTTTTGGCGATCGCTCTTTCGCGAAAGACGCTCTCTTCTAATGCTTGTTCTGCTTTTTTGCGATCGCTAATGTCCCGTCCTTCGGGAATCAGCAAGATCACTTTACCAGTTTCATCCTTGACTGGTTTGAGGGAAAAGTCAATCGTTCGCACGACGTTACCAGCACCGACAACATCTACTTCGTAACGCACGAAGTTATCTCGCGCCGCAAATGCGATCGCTTCTTTTAGTTGATTTTGCACTGCTGGTGAAATCGTCCACCAACAAGTTTCCCAAAATGGCTTTCCGACTATTTCATCATGTTCTATTCCAGCAAATTCCAATGCGGTTTGGTTTGCTTCTATCACGGTACCATCCGTGTTTAGCAATCCAATAAACTGAAAACTATTATTAAAAATTGCCCTAAATAAACGTTCGTTTTCTCGCAAAGATGATTCCACTTGTTTGCGAAATTCAATTTCTTTACGTAATTGAAGATTCTGTGCTTTTAACTGCTTGGATAGTTGTTGGATGGTTAATTGATTTTCGATCCTCACTAATACTTCTTCAACCTGAAACGGCTTCGTAATGTAGTCAACTCCACCAACTTCAAAAGCCTTCACTTTATCAAAAGTTTCTTTGAGTACGCTTAAAAAAATTACCGGAATATCTCGCATTTTTTCATTGGCTTTCAGTTTTTGGCAAACTTCATAGCCGTTCATCTCCGGCATGACAATATCGAGTAAAATTAAATCGGGTAAAGAGGTAAATTCAGCCTCTAATACCATTTTTCCTGAAATTGCCCGTTGAACTTTATATCCTTGTTCGGTTAGTAAATTAGATAAAAAACCCAAATTACTGGGTTGGTCGTCAATCACTAAAATTTTGATATCATGTTTATTGATTAGCATTTTTAACCAAATTTACGATCGATTTTAACGCTTGAAAAATAGCTGAGTAATCTGATAAATAATGTCAAGCCGAAATTCTTTCAATAACTCTTTTAAAGCTTCTGCTAGTTCTGCATTGTTTTCCGGGATTTGCCTGATTAATTGGTTGACCAAATCTTCATCAAAATTTTTCGCTGCTTGCTGTAACTCGCCAATCCATATAGCAGGCATGACTCCCATCTTTTCTAGAATTAATGAATCTAATTTTTGGTGAAACGCCTTCAACTTTCGGTTAACTACGTTTGAAGGAGGTAGAGATTCATAAATATAGCGGATATTTAATAATTGCGCCATTTTTTCAAACAGCGCTTCTTCTGCAAAAGGTTTGCGAAGAAAATCATCACTTCCTGCTGCTAAAATTTCTGCTTTTTTTTCTTCAAAAAAACTGGCTGTTAGGGCAATAATTACGGTTCCGCGAGTATAAAGTGAAGGTGCAGTCACGGCTTTTTTCGTTTCCATTGCTCTAATCTCTTTAGTTGCCTGAATTCCATCCATTACAGGCATTCGCGTATCCATCCAAATTAAATCCGGTTGAAAGCTTAACCACTTTGCTACAGCTTCTTGACCGTTTTCTGCCTCTTGCACTTCAAATCCAACTGGTTCAAGTAATTTCACTAACAGGAGACGGTTTTCTTTCGTATCGTCAACCACTAAAATTTTATAGTGTTTTTGGTTTGGCTCTAAACCAATTACTTGCTGTCGAGGTGTAACGACGATCTCCGATTCTTCAAATGGTGCTACGTTTATATCAAATAGAAAAGTTGTTCCTTTACCAACTGTACTGTTAACTGTAATTTGGCCTCCCATTAATTGTACGAATTTTTGACTGATTGCTAAACCCAAACCAACTCCTTCTATCTCTTTTCTACCTGTTTCTGTTTGAGCGAAAGCTTTAAATACATGATTGATTTCTGTGGGTGTAATTCCCGGTCCCGTGTCTTCTACTTCAAAATGAATGCTTGTTTGATTATAATTATCCTTAATTAATGAAACCCGCAGAGCGACGCTGCCAGATTGAGTGAATTTGAGAGCGTTGCCGATTAAGTTTAACAAACAACACCGCAACTTTTGTTGGTCGGTTTTAATATACTGGGGAACATCAGGAGAAATATAAAAATTTAAGTACAATCCTTTTTCTTCTGCTTTTACTTGAAACAGTTCTTCTAAGCAATCTAGGAAATAATAAAAATCGAATACGCTTGGATTGAGAGATTGCTTGCCAGCTTCTATTCTAGATAATTCTAAAACATCGTCGATTAATTCGAGTAAATGTTCGCCACTGCGACTGATGATTTCTAAATAATTTCGTTGTTCTTGAGTAAGTAATGAGTCGTGACCCAAAATTTGAGTAAAACCCAAGATTAGATTAAGAGGCGTTCTTAACTCGTGGCTCATGTTAGCTACGAATTCACTTTTGGCTCTGGAAGCTGCTTCTGCTGCTTTTTCGGCTTTACGACGTTCGATAATTTCTTGTTGAAGTTGTTGATTTTGAATTTGCAATTGCTGAGATTTTTCTAGTAGTTGTTTATTCAACTGACAAATTAGCAGTTGATTTTCTACTCTTACTAATACTTCTTCTACTTGAAAGGGTTTGGTAATATAGTCTACCCCGCCAATTTGGAAGCCTTTGACTTTATCCCAAACATCATCAAGAGCGCTTAAAAAAATTACTGGTATATTTTTAGTTTTAGCATCTGCTTTGAGAAGTTTACATACTTCATACCCATCTAAGTCGGGCATTTTGATATCCAGTAATATTAAATCTGGAGGGGAATTCTGGGCGGCTTTGATTCCCATTTGTCCTTTCACGGCACCGCGCACGGTGTAGCCTTTTTCTGATAAAGTTTGCGCTAAAAGTTGCAGGTTTTCAGGCGTATCATCGATAATTAAGATATTGCCATAAATTTTTGTATCTTCATTTAAGTTCATAGGGGATAATAATTGGTAATGAAAAAATTATAAGCATGACTTTGGGATTAATTATTTATATTTTACTACTAGATTCAATTAAATCGATAATGCGATCGCACCGGAATTGGTTGACCCAATCGCTCAAAGTTTCTGCCAGCAACGCATGGGTAGGCGGAATTTGGGAAATTAGCTGAGAAAGCAGAGAGTTATCAATACTTTCAGCCGCTTGATATAATTCCTCAATCCATTCTTTTGGCATAACTTTTAAAATTTCATTTAAAGAGATTTCCGAACCAACTGGAGAACCATTAATTGGCAAAACTGGAGATACTTCCTGTTCGTAGATGTAACGCACGCCTATATACTCTGCCATTTTATCAAAAATAATTTCTTCTCGAAACGGTTTTCTAACAAAATCATCGCATCCGGCAGCTAAGATAGTGGTCTTTTCTTCTTCAAAAGTGCTGGCAGTGAGAGCAACAATCACGGTTTTGTTAGTAGCTAACCGAGATAAATCTCGTTCGGTATTTATTTTGGTAGAAACAGTACTTTGAATTTGAGTTATTTCAGTAGACATTTTTTTTTCTTGTTCTTTAATGTATTTAGTTGCTTGAATTCCATCCATTACTGGCATTCGCATATCCATCCAAATAAAATGGGGTTGCCAATTGTGCCAAATTTCAATCGCTTCTTGACCGTTATTTGCTTCATTGATTTCAAATCCCAGAGGAGAAAGTAGCTTAACTAATAGCTGGCGATTGTCCCATTTATCATCAACGATCAGAATGCGATAGGAAGGCTGATTTGGCGCGATCGCAATAACTCGTCGCATCGGTTGTTTAGTTTCTACTTCCTTCGCATCAACTACGTCAATCCCAATATTAAATTTAAATATAGTACCGCGTTTTACCTCGGATTTCGCTGTAATATTACCACCCATTAATTGAATGAAAGAACGCGCGATCGCTAAACCTAAACCAGTACCTTCTTTAGATTTTTGACCAGTTTGACTTTGCGTAAAAGCTTCAAAAATTTTCTCTAATTCATTAGGATCGATACCCGCTCCGGTATCTTCAATTTCAAAATACAATCGGGAATGAAGATTTTTTTCACTATTATCTATGTCTCGTTCCCGCTCGGATCTTTCTTCTTTTATTCGCAGAGACACACCTCCTGAATCGGTAAATTTAATCGCATTATTCAGCAAATTAATCAACACTTGCCTTAACTTAACTTCATCTGTTCGCACGTATTGGGGAAGAGATGGAGAACGCTCAAAAATTAGCCATAATTTCTTATCTTGAGCTTTCAAAGCTAACATATTTTCAAGGTCATCTAGCAGTAAAATTAAGTCAAAGTTGGTTTGATTAAGAACCATTCGTCCGGACTCAATTTTAGACAAATCCAAAACGCTGTTAATCAGATTGAGTAGGTGTTCTCCACTACGGCTAATGATATCTAAGCTGTTTCTATCTTCCAATGCAAGGCTGGAACTGCGTTTGAGTAATTGGGCAAAGCCAAGTATCGTGTTGAGAGGCGATCGCAATTCGTGACTCATATTAGCCAAAAATTCGCTTTTAGCTTTGTTAGCAATTTCAGCGGTTTCTTTAGCTTTTTGCAATTCTAAAGTCCTTTCAGCCACTTTCTGTTCCAACGAGATATTTAATTTTTCTAGTTGGTAATTAAGTTGCTTTAAAGCTTTATTTTGTTCTGCCAATTGCTGCTTTTGACTGTAACTCTGCAAAGCCTCTTTGACGGTTAAAATCAAATCAGTTTCATGCCAAGGCTTGGTGATATAACGATATAAATTAGCCGCATTAACTGCATTGCCAACTGCTTGGGCATCGGCTTGTCCCGTCAACATAATTTTTAATATTTGAGGATAACGATTATGAATGGCAATCAGCAATTCGTCCCCTTTCATTCCTGGCATAATTTGGTCGGAAATTATTAAAGCAATTTCCATACCATCTGATAGGACTTCTTCAATAATTTCTAAAGCTTCTAGCCCGCTTTGAGCAGCTTCAATTTCATAGTCATTACCCAAATTACGCTTAAGCTGTTGAGTCAGACTATTTAAAATGACAGGTTCATCATCAACGCATAAAATTGCGAGTTCATTCATAAACTTATGCCAACGAAGAAGTAATTATTTTAGCCAATTCATCTTCTGACCAAGGCTTTCGCAAGCAACAATACAAATTAGCTTCTCTTTTGGCTCGTTCGACGGCATCTTCATCGGCCTGACCTGTCAGCATCACGGTCACGATTTGCGGAAATTTGTGATGAACTTTAATCAAAAATTCATCCCCTTTAATTTCCGGCATCAACCAATCAGAAACAATCACTAAAACTTTGATATCCTCATCATGTAATTCCTCAATAATTTCCCAAGCTTCCTCAGCACTTTCAGCAGTCTCATATAAGTATTGATTGCCAAATTTCCTTTTTAACTGCTCTTTAAGACTTTCTAAAATCACTTTTTCATCATCGACACATAAAATAGCTGTATTTGACATGATTAACCTGTTTTGCGTAATGAACAATTATGAATTTTTATTTAGTCAAGGAAATTGTTAGGCGATTTGCCTATACTACTTCTAGTTTTGTGCAACAACTCTGTCAAGTCAAGTTAGCAGGTAACCAAACGGTGAAAGTAGTACGCCCCGGTACGCTGTCTACCTCAATTCGCCCTTCATGTTTGTTAACTATTTTCTTGACAATATCTAGTCCTAAACCGCTGCCCTCTCCCGGTGGCTTAGTGGTAAAGAAAGGTTCAAAAATTCTGTCTTTATTTTCTGGTGGAATACCACATCCTGAGTCTGTAAATTGTACTGCAATCCCATCAGAGTTAGCAAAAGCACTAACTATTAATGTTCCTTTGTAATTCATCGCTTGAATGGCATTATAAATCAAATTCGTCCACACTTGCATCAATTCATCTGGATAACATAGAATCGGTGCTATTTGTTGATATTTTCGCTCTACTTCCACTCCTCGCTTTAACTGATTTCGATACAGTTCTAATACGGTTTCGATACTGTTAGTAATATCGGCAAGCTGCTTAACTCCCGTATTGTCATAACGGGCATAATTTTTGAGAGCAAATACAATTTTGGCGGCTCGTTCGACAGAAGTTAAAATGTTTTTACTATTATTTTGCAGTTGCACGAGATTATAAGCTAATTGCAAAACTAAATCTGCTTGTTTCGATTGCATTAATGGTAAAAAATGTTCGATTTGTTCGCCAATACCGATGTCAGTTAATGTGTCAGCTATTCTTCTAGCGTTTTCAATGTCATTCTCTTCTAATTGTTTGGTTAAACTTCTTTTAAGTTGCCTTTTATCGCGAGTACTTAATTCATCTTTGTTATCAGTCCCTATTTTAATTAATTGAAAGAAACTAGCTAATTCTTCTGGAGATAATTGTTGATAGATTTGCGGTAATTGGCGCAGAGATTCTGTTAATGCTTTGGCGCTATTATCTGCCGAGGCGCGAATTGCACCTAATGGGGTATTAACTTCGTGAGCAATTCCGGCAATTAATTGTCCTAACGCCGCCATTTTTTCCGATTGAATTAACTCTTCTTGAGTAGTTTTCAAATGTTCTAATGCTTGGGAAAGTTCTTGAGTTCTCTGTTGCACTTGTCTTTCTAAGGTGCGGTTATATTCGGCTAATAATTGCTGTGCTTGTTTGCGTTCGGTAATGTCTGCAAAGGCTGCGATCGCATAAGCAATATTGCCCTGTGCGTCATAAATTGGCGTTCCCCACACTTCAATGGGAATGACTTTATTTGATTGGCGAATTTCCATATCGTCAATATTAACGCTTTTTCCTTGCAAAGCCAGAATTACTGGATTGCGTTCGCTGGGATATAGTCGATCGCTTCCTGCTAAATAGGCTTGATAAATATCTCTTAATTGTTCGACTTTAACTTCTTCAACTATTCCTTTACCAAGTAATTCTTGAGTCCGAGAATTTATATAAAATGGTTTACCTTGAGCATCGGTAATAAACACACCGATCGGGATAGCTTCCAAAAATTGGGCGAGTTGTTGCTGCCTATTTTTTAATTCTTGAAACGAAGCTTGTAATTGCTCTGCCATCAGATTAAAAGAGTTAGCTAATTCCCCTAATTCATTGGTAGAAGTAATATTAACTCGACTGTTTAATTCTTTGCGACTTATTCTAAATGCCGCTTCTGTAAGCGATTGGAGGGGAGAAGTAATTCTTTTGGAAAAAATAATCCCTAAAAAAATTGCGATCGCAGTGCTAATTACAGTCGCCCCACCCATTACCACCATCATCGATCGGACGGGTGCGTAAACTTCCGATGTAGGAAGTTCTACTACTACCATCCACTGCACCCGACGTACTAAAGTAGCAGTTCCTATAACTTCTTTCCCATTCAATCCTTGATAAGTAATTACCGCTTGGCTTTCTGGAGAGAGCGCTGACTTAACTAAATCTTTAATATAAGAACGATTTTTGAGTTCCGCTAAACCAAAATTATTAGAACTAATATCTTTTTTACCTATTAGCACTAAGCGATCGTCTATAACATAACTATAACCAGTTTTACCAACTTCGGTACTGTTAATAATATGAGCTAGAAAATCCAGATTGATTTTGGCAAAAAGAACGCCATCGATCTGATTTTTTTGATTGCGGATTGGTACAGCCAAAGCCGCAAACATTAACTTATTTTTACCATCAAATTCCACACTACTTACATAATTTTGCCCGTTTCTAAATGTCTGTAAAAACTGGATTATACCCGTGGATATTTCTCCCAAAGAAAAGTTAGAAGGAGATACGGGTTCGTAGGGAGACATAACTTGAGTAATTTGACTTTTATCGTTAACTATTCCCACAATTTCATAAGCACTATTACTATTTACCAATCCTTCTAAAATACTGCGCTGAGTTGACGAAGAAAAATCCGTTAATCCCTTTAATTCAGACAAATAATTTAGTTGGCGTTGTAAATTATCAAGATAAGCACTAATTCTATTAGCCGCCACTTGCGATCGTTGTTTCTGAAGTTCCCTTGTTTGCTTTATTTGTTCTTGAAAACTTAGATAAGTTAAAGTACTGCCTGTCAACATTACGCTGACAACCACCATCAAAACTAAACCGTAACTAAGTTGATTAGCAATTGACCAACTCTTCGGTTTACCACTCCCTATCTTAGTTTGCTTCATTGGAATGAACCCCATTTACCTAACGCCCGTTTCCAAACGATATCTTCTACCCAAATTCGCTTTGGCAACAATCCCAATCGGTAAAAAGTTTCGGCAACACGTTGTTGTTCTTCCACCGCTCGATCTTGAATCGGCTGTGCTTCATAGAGGCGGTTTTTTGTTAAAGTAAAAGCCGTTGTTAAATTCAGCTTCATACTATTAGTTAAAATTTTTGCACTTTCTTGCGGATGCTCGGTCACCCAAGTACCGACATTCTGCGATTCTTCTATAATTATTTTGATAGTATTGGCATGGTTATTAGCAAAATCGCGCGTAGCAAAATAAAAATTTCTATTGCTCGTTAAACCTTCACCATCAGCCAATACACGAACTGGCATACTCTCCTGTAATTCTGCTAAAAAAGGATGCCACCCAATCCAAGCATCTACTTTTCCTTGCTTAAATGCAACCTGTCCTTCTGGTGGAGGTAAATCTATAAAACTCACATCTTTGAGAGTAAGACCTGCTTTAATTAAAGCCTGAATTAACATATAGTGAGCTACAGATGATTTAGTAGCCGTTATTTTTTTACCTTTTAAGTCAGCAAGTGTCCGAATCGGAGAATCTTCACGAACTAAAATACCCACGCTTTCCGGAGAAGGCGAATCATTCGCAACATAAACAAAAGGCACGCCATTAGCTTGTGCAAAAATTGGCGGCACTACCCCCCCATAACCTATATCTATTTTTCCTTCTCCCATCGCAGCCAATATAGGTGGGCCTGCGGTAAATTGCGTCCATTCCACGGAAATACCTAATGGGGAAAGGCGCTTTTCTAAATTACCTCTAACTTTTAAATATAGCATTGTGCCGTGAGGTTGATGACCAATCCGCACCACTTTTGTCGCGGTTATATCTGCAATTTTCAGTTGATTATTAGAATTATTTACTCGCTCTGATGACCAGCAACCTAAAACTAAACTAAAGCACAAACTCAGCAAAAATAGTAATGAAAATATGAATAAAATTTGCTGTTTGGTCATCAACCATTGACGGAAATTAAGACGTTTTCTCATTATAAGCAATCAATTAATTGTTTAATAAATTGGCAGAAAAACGCTAAAAGTAGTTTTACCAGTAACCGAATCTACTTGGATTTCTCCCCCATGTTTGTCAATTATCTTCTTCACAATATCCAACCCTAAACCGCTTCCCTCTCCTGGTGGTTTTGTCGTAAAGAAAGGTTCAAAAATTCGTTCTTTAATTTCTTCGGGAATACCACACCCCGAATCGGTAATTTTTACCACAATTTTTTCAGGTTGTTGGAACATTTCAATCTTTAACACGCCTTGATAATTCATCGCTTGAATGGCATTATGAATCAAATTCGTCCACACCTGCATCAATTCATCTGGATAGCACAAAATCAGTGATATTTGTTCGTATTTTCGTACTACTTCTACCCCCCGTTTTAATTGATTGCGATACAATTCCAACACTGTCTCTATACCATCTGTAATATTAGTTAGTTGCTTATTACCGCTATGGTCATACCTGGCATAACTTTTAAGAGCAAACACAATTTTAGCGGCTCGTTCAACTGCCATCAATATGTTTTTACTATTACTTTGCAGTTGCACCAAGTTATAAGCTAATTGCAAAAGTATATCTGCTTCTGGAGATTTAATTAATGGTAAAAATGGTTCAATCTCTTCATAAATACCCATATCAGTGAGAGTGTCGGCTATTCTTCTTGCATTCTCGATGCCATGATGTTCCAACTGATTGGTTAAGGTGCGCTTAAATTGGCGTCTTTCACGGGTAGTAATTTGACTTTTACTATCTAGGGCAGCGTGAATTAACTTAAAGAATTCTGCTTGTTGTTCTGCTGGTATTTGTTGATAGATTTGAGGTAGTTGATTAAGAGATTCTGCTAATGCTTTAGCACTATTATCTGCCGAGGCGCGAATCGCACCCAAAGGCGTATTAATTTCATGGGCAATCCCGGCTATTAATTGTCCTAACGCCACCATTTTTTCTGACTGAATTAATTCTTGTTGGGTAGCTTTCAGGTGTTCGAGTGCGAGCGAAAGTTCTTGAGTGCGTTGTTGCACTTGCTGTTCTAAATTACGGTTATATTCGTCTAATAATTGCTGTGCTTGTTTGCGTTCCGTGATATCTGTAAAAGCTACGATCGCATAAGCGATATTTCCGATTTCATCATAAATTGGTTTAGCCCAAACTTCGATCGGAATAGCTCGCTCTGGTTGTTTTATTTCTACATCATCAACGTTGATAGTTTCACCTTTTAAAGCAAGCAATAAAGGTTCTCGTTCGGGAGGATAAAATTGTTCGCTTCCGGCTTGGTAAATTTGATAAACTTCTCTCAATTGCTCGACAGATATATTGTTTACTATTCCTTTACCAAGTAACTGTTGAGCGCGAGAGTTTACATAATAAGGTTTTCCATTACTATCTGTCACAAATAACCCAACTGGGACGGCTTCTATTAATTGAGTCAGCCTATTCTCATTTTCTCTGACTTCTGCATAAAGTTTGGCATTGTTAATAGAGATTGCTGCTTGAGTAGATAAAAGTTTGAGAGTTTCTAACCTATCAGCAGTAAAAGCTTTAGCTGTTAAATTATTTTCTAAATAAACAATGGCAATCAGTTTACCTTGGTTGAGTAAAGGTACGCACAAAATTGACTTAGAACGATGGTTTTGAATATAAGGATCGCTGGTGAATTTTCCCTTACGAACAGCATCATTTAAAACTATGTTTTCTTTGGTGCGGACTACGTAGTTAACAATTGATACGGGTAAATTATTTTCGATGGGAATTGATTGTAAAACCGGGATGCAATCGGAATTTACCGATCCAGAGGCTTCTATGAAAAGCTTATCTTTATTGGGTAAAATTAGATGGCCAAATTCTGCTCCCGCATTTTCAATCAAAATTTTCATCAATTTTTCTAATAGCTTATCTAGCAAAATTTCACCAGATATAGCTTGAGAAGATTTAATTACTGTCGCCAAATCTAAACTTTCTCCAGAATTACCATCGGTGGAAGTGTAAGTAGTTACTTTACCTATTTCTGTAATGGGGATTGTTGTTTTAATACCAGTTAATAATTGACCGTAATTTTTTTCTAAATGCGCGACTTTTGCCTTGGCTCCCCAGCGTTTATAACAATAGTGAGCATCGATCGTATATACTTGTGCAATTTTCCGTTTTCCCGTTTGCAGGTAAAATTTAGCCGCTAGTTCGTTGGCGATCGCTTCTTCTTGGATATACTCGTTTGCTTCGGCTCCTGCAATAGCGCGATCGTACAAATCCATCGCCAGCCAATTATTACCTAAAATTCTCGCTCTTTCTGCTTCTACTAAATCAAATTTATGCTGAGAATTACTTGGCGAATGATGCGCCCATTTTTCCATTTTGACTTGATTAGCTGCCACTTTTTCAAGAATTACTTGTTGCTCATCAGGTGAAACATCAGGATATAAAGCTAATCGCGCCAAAGAATCGTAAAAATGAAATACGGTAACAGCTACCATCGCTGTAATGCCATCTAGATATTGCTCTGCTAGGTTAGCATTTTCTACTGCTTGTCGGTAATCTTCAAATAAATAACAAAGAATTAGTTTGTGCAAATATATATAATGAGTTCCCGATCGGTCATTAACTTGGATATGCTTTGCCAGTAATTCTTCTCCGTTATACGCTTCACCTTGTAAATAACAAGTATTCACGGAATGACCCAGCAAATTAAGTATTGCCTGCCGATAAATTTCAATATGGCTCAAATTAGTTTTTTGCTTAAGTTGAGCGATCGCCTTACCATAGTTAGCAATTTCTCGTTCTGATTCTGTTAGCTCATTGCCAACAAAATATAAATGATGGCATAGTAACATCGTGCAATAGCCAGCAAATTCTAAATCCCCATTTTCCAGTCCGCTATGATATCCCACCTGCAAAGGCTGTAAGGTTAATTTGAGAGGCTCTTTCCAATGTCTTATATGTACTTCAAATATCTCAAATACTTTTGCTTTTAGGTTTTCCGCTTTAAACTTAGATAGTAAATTCAAAGCTAATTTACCAAATTGATAACCAGTATCTAAGTCCTGCACTACTCCACATAAAACTAACCCGTAAAGAGCATAACCAAAAGTAGACAAAGGAGCGTTTCCATATTCAATAGATAAATTAACTAGTTCGCAAATTATCAAAGGTAATAGTTGCGGCGCTGCTTGAAAACAAGGCGAGTAGATAGTTGCCAGAATATGCACTGCTGCTAACTTTTCTTTGTCAGTCATTTCCGGTAAATTAACTAAATCTTCGATCCGCTTACTAGTTAGTTTAGATTTAGTTTCTAACAACTTACTATCAATATCAAATTGATTGATTTGAGAAGGAAACTTTACTCCTAATTGGGAAACAATCTCTAATCCCATTTGCACGGCTTCTTTAATTTTGGTTTGTACCATCCGAGCCAGAATTTGGTACTCAAATACTTTGAGTTTGTCTAGTAAAATTTTTCCTTGTTGATGTACTACTTGAGCTAATCGATCGGTTTCTTCAAAATCACAACTCAAGAATGCTGTCTCTACTGCCGATTCATACAAATTAAGGGTAATTTCATACTGAGTCAACCAACTATTTCCTGCTAACAAACTGATGCCAATTTGTAAGTAATTTAAAGCCGCTTGATAAGCAGCGGCTGCCTTGGCTTTTTTACCAGCTATTAAATTTAGGAAAGCTAGTTCATTTCTTTGAGATTCTTCAGTAATTAATGAAATACCAAAATTTAGTTGATTGATAATGTCGAAAATATTATCTTCTTGCTTGTTTGGGGGAACGCTATTTAATAACAGTTGACCGATTTTAAAATGGATTGCTTGCTTGTCTTGTTCGGGAATCAAACAATAAGCAGCTTGTTGAATGCGATCGTGTAAAAATTTATAATGACTAATTAGCAGTTCTTCGTTCAATTCCGAAGTAGTTAAAATCAATCCAGATTTAATTGCCGCCTGCAAATCATCGAAAACTGCATAAGTGGATTCTTCACATATAATCGCCAGAGTGTCTAAGTCAAAATTACCGCCTACACAAGCAGCTTTCATTAAAACTTGCTGAGTGCGATCGGGCAATTTTTTCAATTTACCAATCATCAATTCTACCACATTATCCGTGATTTCCTTCGACTTAATTTGTTCGATATCCCATTGCCAAATTAAACTATTAATATCAAAATTTAATAAGTTTTCCGCATAAAGAACCTTTAAAAATTCATTGACAAAGAAAGGATTTCCGCCAGTCTTATCAAAAACTAATTCTGCTAGACTAACAACTTTTGAAGACTCACTATATAAAGTATCGGCAATTAATTGACTAATATGTTCTAACTTCAAATGTTGTAAAGTAATTTGGTTAACAATTGCTCCTTGTTTTCGCAATTTTTCCAACATCATCATTAACAAATGAGTTGGATTCACTTCATTATCCCGATAAGCGCCAATTAACAACAAATATTCGCTATCAGTATCGGTCATCATTAATTCAATTAATTTCAGCGAGGCAGAATCAGCCCATTGCAAATCATCTAAAAATATGACTAAAGGATGTTCTTTATCACAAAAAGCCCGGATAAATTTTTGGAATACTAAATTAAATCGATTTTGTGCTTCCGTGGGTGCTAATTCTGACACCGATGGCTGAGAACCAACAATTAATTCTACTTCCGGTATCACATCAATAATTACTTGTCCGTTCGTACCAAAAGCCGCTAGTAATTTTTCTCGCCATACTGCTAATTCAGCTTCGCTTTCTGTGAGCAATTGCCCTACCAATCCTCGCAAAGCACTAACGATCGCACTGTAAGGAATATTTCGCTGAAACTGGTCGAATTTCCCAGCTATAAAGTAACCACGCTTTTCAGTAATTGGTTTATATATTTCTTGCACTAAAGCTGATTTCCCCACCCCAGAATAACCAGCTACTAACATCATTTCAATTTTAGATTGAACATTCTCATCATTCCCTTTTTGAATTTTGAATTTTGAATTTTGAATTTCTCCTGCTACTCGCTCAAAAGCAGCTAGGAGAATTTCTACTTCTTTTTCTCTGCCATAAAGCTTTTGAGGAATTTGAAATTTGTCAGTGATATCCTGTTTAGCTAAAATAAATTCTGAGATATTACCAAATTCTTCTAACTGAGTTAAGCATTTTTCTAAATCAGCCTTGATGCCCCAAGCGCTTTGATATCTATCTTCTGGATTTTTTTCTAACAGTTTTATGATGATTTTAGAAACTGACAGGGGTATTTCTGGATTAATTTGAACAGGTGAGATAGGTTGTTTAGCAATATGACAATGGATTAATTCCATTGCATCTATAGTTGGAAATGGTAATGTATTGGTAAGTAATTCATAAAAAGTAACTCCCAGAGAGTAAAAATCCGTGCGATAATCCAAGCTACGATTCATTCTCCCTGTTTGTTCCGGAGAAATATACGCTAATGTTCCTTCCAGAATATTCGGATGTTTGAGCGATGGGTTTTCTTTCGTGAGTTGGGTGGCAATTCCAAAGTCGATAATTTTTAGTTGTCCCGTGATAGGATTGAATACAATATTAGCAGGATTAATATCTTTGTGAATAATATTGGCAGCGTGAATGTTGCCTAAAATATCAGTGATTTGAATAGCTAAGTTCAGAAATTCTTTAAGAGTAAATTTTTGTTGTTGGCTTAATATTTTTAAAGATTGTCCGCCAAAGTCTTCTAAGATAAGCGCTAAACTATGCTGATAGCTTTCTAAACTGTAGGCTTTAACTACCCCGGCTAAGTTGAGACGGCGAATAATTTGGTATTCCTGTTTATAATGAGTAAGTTCAGTTGGGTTAGGATAATCTGATTTGAGTAATTTGACGATCGCAATTTGTCCATCAGCAGAACGAATAGCCCGATAAACTACAGAATTACCGCTTTCGTAGATTTGGCTGACTGTTTGGTATCCGGCTATAGATAACATAATCACAAGCTAAGTTAACTACTATTGTGGAGTATCAGCATAAAACGGTATAATGAGATGCACTTTTTTGTCTGGGCGCTACAATTCATCATTCTGAATTGACGCGCACCAGTCTGCCGCTCGATCGCTGTTAGCTCTATTGTGCATTGTTGCATTCCGTAAGTTTAATTGTCGATAAAGTATAAAAATTTATACACCCATTTCATACTCCTGTGAAATAAAAAACCCTCCTCAAAGTGAAGAAGGGTAGAAATCTCGATTTACGGATCTTCCGTAATTGCTATGCTAAATAGCTTACAAAATCTGGTTATCAGTACCAATGTAATATTCATTCCTATAGATGAAAAAGATGCGATCGCGCAGCGTGCCGTAGGTAATCTCCTTTCGAGCGAATCATCAAGAATAAAAAATTCAGATTTATAACTTTCACCAACATTTTAATTTACCTCTAACCAAGCAGATAAATCATCCAGACTATTGAAATCTAATAACTCCTCACTTAAATCTTCCAGCACAGATAGCGGTAAGTTGGAAATGCGCTTTCTCTTATCATCAGATAACTCTCCCAAGCGGCGCAACAAAAGACGAATAACCAAATTGGCAACTTCTTCTTGTCGTCCTTCTTGCCGTCCTTCTTGTTTAGCTTCCCGATATACTCTAGTTTCTTCTAATTGCAGTCCTAGCATTGCTTCCACCTCCCGCCGACCTAAATTTGTAAACTTGTAGACCGTAATTGTCGCAAAATGATACCCGCATTATCGGTATCTAGTGGCAGAAACACCCCATCAATCTCAAATTTTGCTTCTTTGACTGCTACCGAGTCGAAGCGGTAGACATTGGCATTAGTTGGGAGAGTTGGGAGTAATTTCTACCTCTCCCAAAAATAGCAAATGCCCTTGTCCCTACAAAATCACTGACTGACAATTCCCGACCACTGCACCTTTTTCAAACCATCTCTTCGATAAGAAAAGAAATACTCTGATTGCTGATAAGTACAATGGGGAGAAATCGCAATTTGTTCCGAACTTATCCCCATCTGTGCTAACTGCAACTCATTCACTTTTCGCACGTCCAACCGCACTTTTCCCGCTTCCGGATCTGGCAAGATCGGTGAATTCGGTAATTCTTGCAAAGCTAATAAAATTTCTTCCTGTTTCTCTTTTGGTGGTAAAATGCTTGCACCAACTTCAGTCGCCACATCAAGCGAAACTTGGTAAACCGCCCCAGCGATCGCAGGCCCCATTGCAACCCGCAAATCTTCTAATCGGCTACCCCTCAAGAGCAAACGCTCGATCGCAACTGGCACGATCTTCTGAGCCGTACCCCGCCACCCCGCATGAATCGCCGCCACCCGTCCCGTCTTCTCATCCCCGATTAACACCGGAGTACAATCAGCCGTACAAACCCAAACCGCCTGCTTTTCCTGTTCGGTAACGATCCCATCCGCCTCTGGAAAGCTATCTATATCGGGCTTTGCCATCTCCCTAGCAATTTCTCCAGCAGAGAGAACCGCATTGCCGTGAACCTGTTTTACTCGATAAACTTCCGCCTCCCCTTGCAGCACCCCAACTAATTCAGCCGGAGAACGAGGCGAAAACTGTTGAGAAAAAAAACCGTGAGGCCAAGCTTCCAAAAGGCTACAAGTAAAATAAGGCAAACCTTCCCAACTTTGCCACTTCCACAGGTGATTGCTCGATTCGCCAAACCCAAGTTCTGTCGTCTGAGGGGAAATCACGATTAAAAAAGTAAAACAACTGCCGTTCTATGGTAACCTAACCCTCAATTGTGCTGAATTTTTTAGCCCGCCGTGGAATTCGATCGACAACTGTTTGCCGCAGCCCTGGAATCACTCCGATGCCAAGCCACTGCCAAACAAAAATCAAATAATTCCAATGGAGAGAACAAACAACTAGCATTTTCTCTTCATCTGTTTGAAACCCTCCCCTCCACCAACCAAAAGCTGTGGGAATTACTAGACCAAGGGGCAACCTCCGGCACAGTTGCGATCGCGATCGAGCAAAAAACCGGACGCGGACAATGGGGACGCCAATGGCATTCCCCGCCCGGTGGTTTATACTTATCACTGGCGCTTGCGCCCCATCTACCCGCCGAACACGCCCCCCAGCTAACCATCTGCGGAGCATGGGGCATCGGCACCATCCTGCGCGAGTACGACCTCCCAGTTTGGTTGAAATGGCCCAATGACATCGTACTTTCAGAGCGCAAATTGGGCGGAATTTTAACAGAAACCAGGGTAAAACAAGGGTGTATTACCAAAGCCGTCGTGGGTGTCGGCATCAACTTAAATAACCCAGTTCCAGAAAACGGCATTAATCTGCAAACCTTTCTTCTCAATAACCCCAGTCCCTTACTTTCATTAGAAATGTTAGCTGCTGTTATTCTCCAGGGATTAGCCTCTGGATACCAGTACTGGCAACAACACGGCATCAATAATCTTTTGCCGTCCTACCAAAACCTGCTGATCAACATCGGACAGAAAGTAGAAATAGAAGGAAATCCGGCAACCGTAGTCGGTGTATCAGCCAACGGAGATTTGCGAGTCCGTCTCTTACCCAAAGGGTCAGAACCACCTTTAGAAATTTCTCTCCAGCCCGGTACAATCAGTCTGGGCTATGGATAGACCGGGAATGGGGACATGGGGGATAGGGAGATGGGGGGATGGGGAAATGGGGAGATAAATACAATTAATTTTTATCCTTCATCCTTCATCCTTCACCCTTCACCCTTAATCCTTCCCCAATCTAAAATCTAAAATCTAAAATCTAAAATCAAGATGATGGAACCAGCCTACCGCAACAAAAAACTAAAATTTACCTACAAGGAAAATCAGCCAATAAAAATACCGAGCGACTCATCAACCAACTATACTTCTGGTATTGGTAACCCATTTTGGCAGCGTTTCCTACTAGTACAAGGAATAGGCTGGATTGGCGGATTGGGAATAGTCGGTGGCAATCTAGCTTGGGCGCTTTCGTCAACCGGATCGGATGGGATTTTGCTAGCCCAAATTCCCCAAACCATGCCCAAAGCCGTACCTCAAGACACAGCACCAGAAGCTTCTTCATCTGCTGCACCAATCTTTACCACGCGAGAACGATCGCAAATCAACCAACGCTCCAGACTCAGACGCCAAAACCAAAAATCCCGATCGGTTGCTGGTAACTACAGCAACTCCCATATCGATCCCACTGATTATAATCTGGGCGCTACTAGCAGACGTTCATCAAGTAGCGGTTACCAAGCACCCAGTTCGATCGTACTCACAGAACGAAGGACTGGTTGCCAAAGAGTTTACCAAGGCAGGGGATTAGCAGGTGGTAGCTGTGGCGGTGGCGTGGCATCAGCCAGAACTAGAGTAAGAAGGAATGCCATTGCTAGCGAAAATAACAGCACAGTTCGTCGCCGCGTCAGCCCCCAAATAGCCCGTTCTAACCAAACCAGTCGGGTGGCTCGTTCTAACCAAACTCAACTGCAAACGGCAAGCGCATATCAATTAAGCCGCCAGTCTCGTCGCCCGAGCGGACAAACCCGCTCCTATCAAGCTAGTCAGCCACTAGCAACACCGATCGGAAACGATCTGGCACCTTCATCTTACAGAAGCAGCCGCGTTGCTCGTTCTTACCAGAGTAGGAGATCTTCTGTAGTTAGCAACCAAGTTGCAGCCGCACCAGTACGCAACCATAACCAATTTGTTTCTAGACGGAACTATCGGCAACCAAGCCGCCGTTCTGTCTCCGTAGCCGCAGTCGGCCAAGTTAATATTGGCCCCGTTACCATCAACTCCAGAGGAATTGGTATTCGCAAACACACCAGTTACAAGAGAAATATCAGCAATGGCTATGTGGTAAATACTGCCGATCGTGGGGTAACCAGCAATCAAGCCCTTCCTCACCCCGCTTTAAACTACTACTACAACCAGGCAAATCCATCAGACGCACCTCCTGGTCATAGCGAATTACCAATTATCTTCCCCCTAGCCATTCCAGCACAGATTACTTCCGTATTTGGTTGGCGAGTTCATCCGATTACTGGTAATATGCGTTTTCACTCCGGTACCGATATCGGCGCACCGATGGGAACTCCGGTGTTAGCTGCTTATGCTGGTAAAGTAACGATCGCAGACTTTTTAGGCGGCTATGGTTTATCGGTGATTCTCCGTCACAATAACGATAACCACGAAACCCGCTACGCTCACCTCTCGGAAATCTTCGTTAAACCTGGGGAATGGGTTGAACAAGGTACCGTCATCGGAAAAGTGGGCAGCACGGGTAACTCCACCGGGCCACACTTACACTTTGAAGTCCGAGAGCAAACACCTCAAGGTTGGGTAGCTCTCGATCCCGGCGCTCAATTAGAATATGGCTTAGCTCAACTGGTGGGTGCTTTCAAAACCGCTCGCGTTCCGGAATCAGCCAAAACAGAGGAAACTAAAGACGAAAATCCAGATGTTGCTAAACCCGATCTCAAACTACCAATTATCGAGATTCCCAAAACTCTACCAGCCCAAGATTCCCTACCAAAAGCCGATACCACTGACCCCCAGGTAACTAAAACCGTATCTTCTGATGAAGTATTACCTCCTGCCCAGTCAGTCAATTCACCCATACCGGAAGTACCAATCCCTAACACTCAATCATCTCATCCCGAAACAGAACCAAAAGGATAATCCGCAGTCGGTCTTAGGATGAATTTATTTTCTTCTTCTACCTACTACCAGACTCAATAATATAACCAGCAATTTAGGCGAAAAATTAACAATATAAAAGGGGAAAGGTAGCACGCTCGTCTGACCTTTCCTCTTTTATTTCTAAGAAATGCAACCAATATCTAAAATCGATAAATTAATGCCCGCACAAATAGGTGAGCTAACCAATTATCAAAGAATCATGACTTTAGCTCTAAGGTAGAATCAAACTTTCTCCTTTTTTTTATCGTTACCTTTTTATTTTTCTTTTTAAAGTAAAAACTAATCATTAGTGATAAAATGTTCAGAATGAACAATATCAAGAAAAAACCTTTCTCACCCTGAAAGTTGATCTTAAATAAGATAGATCGCTTTTTATTGAGATATATTGACGAGATCTGCTGTTTACTTGCGTATAACCTCAATTACCGAGCGGCGATTAAGTGAGGAGGCAGTATTAATAATTTTCGTAAACTACTAAGAAATCAGTTAAAACTTTCCTTAAAATCTGATATTTACAGGGCAACCCATTAGAAAATTTAGTCTAGCTAAGGAGTTAACTAGTTTTCAAGTTAGCTTTTGCATAGGCTCCGAGCTTAATTTTAGTGAGTCTTGCTATAAAAGTAATTCAGCCGTTGAAGTGCGGCTGCTTATACCATTGCCACTTTTAGGTTATCGATATCAATCAGAATGAACATTAACAAGCTGCCATCAAAACAGGGCCTATACGATCCGCAGTTCGAGCATGACGCTTGCGGTGTAGGATTCATCGTACACATGAAAGGGAACAAATCCCACGAGATCGTCGAGCAAGGACTGACGATCCTGTTGAATCTCGACCATCGGGGTGCGTGCGGGTGCGAAACGAACACGGGTGACGGTGCGGGCATTTTGATGCAGATCCCCCATAAGTTTCTCCAGAAGGTAACGGCTGCTCAAAATATTGCTTTGCCAGAGCCGGGGCAGTATGGCGTTGGTATGATTTATACCCATCCCGACCCGGAAATTCGCGAAAAAAGCCGAGAAATTTTTGCCCAAATCGCTGCCGAAGAAGGCCAACAAGTGATTGGCTGGCGAGATGTGCCGACTGACAACTCATCTCTGGGCAATACTGCTAAGTCTAGCGAACCCTTTATGGAGCAAGTGTTCGTAGCGCGTGGATCTAATATTGCTGACGATGAGGCTTTCGATCGCAAACTCTACGTCATTCGCAAACGCGCTCACGTCGCAATTCGCGCTACGGGAATCAATCCCTACTGGTATCCGGCTAGCCTTTCCGGTCGCACTTTGGTGTATAAAGGGATGCTGATGCCCGTGCAAGTCGGCCAATATTTCCCAGACTTGCGCGATCCGGATATGGAAAGTGCGTTAGCATTGGTACACTCTCGCTTCAGTACGAATACTTTCCCCAGTTGGGAGAGAGCGCACCCCTATCGCTACATCGCTCACAACGGGGAAATCAATACGCTGCGGGGCAATATCAACTGGATGCACGCCCGCCAATCTTTGTTTGAGTCGGAGTTGTTCGGCGAGGACATCAAGAAAGTCCAGCCGGTGATCAACATCGAAGGTAGCGACTCGCTGATTTTCGATAACGCTTTGGAATTGCTGGTGCTGGCGGGTCGATCGCTTCCCCATGCGATGATGATGATGGTGCCGGAACCTTGGACGGCGCACGAGTCGATGAGTGATGAGAAGAAGGCGTTTTACGAGTATCACTCTTGTTTGATGGAACCTTGGGATGGCCCAGCGTCGATCGCATTTACTGATGGCACGATGATGGGAGCGGTACTCGATCGCAATGGTTTGCGTCCTTCTCGTTACTATGTCACTAAAGATGATTTGGTGATCATGGCATCGGAAGCTGGGGTGTTACCGATCGAACCAGAAAGAGTAGCACAAAAGGGACGCCTGCAACCAGGACGGATGTTCTTGGTAAATATGAAGGAAGGGCGGATTGTTGCTGATGAGGAAATCAAAAATCAAATTGCCACAGAGCATCCTTATCGCCAGTGGATCGACGAACACATGGTGGAACTGGCTAAACTGAAGGATGCCCCAGAGGTTGCTCAAGGCGATCCGGAAACTTTGATCCAACGGCAATTGGCTTTTGGCTACACTTTCGAGGAATTGCGGCTGCTTCTAAGTCCGATGGCGAAAGATGGAGTGGAAGCAGTGGGATCGATGGGTGCGGATACGCCGTTGGCAGTGTTGTCCGATCGGCCCAAACTGCTTTACGATTATTTCCAGCAGTTGTTCGCTCAGGTAACTAATCCGCCGATTGATTCCATTCGGGAAGAAATCGTTACTTCAGCGGAAACGACGATTGGCGCAGAACGCAATTTGCTTAAGCCGGTGCCGGAAAGTTGTCATTTAATTGAGTTGAAAACACCTGTTCTCTCGAATGAGGAATTGGCAAAACTCAAATATGTAAATGAGGGAGATTTCAAGTCGATTACTCTACCCATTCTGTTTAACCCCAACGAAGGTGTGAGGGGTTTGGAAATGGTGATGGAGAAAATTTGTCAGCAGGCAAATCAGGCGATCGCAGGTGGAGTAAATATTATCATTTTGAGCGATCGCGGTGTTGATAAAGATAATGCTCCCATCCCCGCACTGCTAGCGGTTTCCGGTTTACATCACAATTTGATTCGGGAAGGTACTCGTTGCCAAGTTGGTATCGTGTTGGAGTCTGGGGAACCTCGCGAAGTGCATCATTATGCGACACTGATTGGTTACGGTTGCGGTGCGATCAATCCTTATTTGGCTTTTGAGACTATTAAGGATGCGATCGCGCAAAATTTGATTTTGAGTGTTGACTATAAAACCGCTTGCAAAAATTACATCAAAGCAGCAACGAAAGGTGTAATTAAAGTTGCATCGAAAATCGGTATTTCCACGATTCAAAGTTATCGAGGAGCGCAGATTTTTGAAGCGATCGGACTTAACAAATCCGTCATCGACAAATACTTCACTTGGACTGCTTCACGCATTGAAGGAGCAGACTTAGAAGTAATTGCCAAAGAAGCAATTTTACGTCATAACCGGGCTTTTCCCGATCGGCCCAGTAATGGTCATACCCTGGATGTAGGTGGTGAATATCAGTGGCGCAAGGATGGAGAGGCGCACCTGTTCAGTCCGGAAACGATTCACAGTTTGCAAAAAGCAGTACGGACTGGCAATTACGATGTTTACAAGCAATATGCGGGGCTGGTAAACGAGCAAGGGAAGAAACACTTCACTTTGCGGGGCTTGTTGCAATTCAAACAGCGTCAACCGATACCCTTAGAAGAAGTAGAGCCAATAGAATCGATCGTGAAGCGGTTTAAGACAGGTGCGATGAGCTATGGCTCGATCTCGAAGGAAGCTCACGAAACGTTAGCTATAGCAATGAACCGCATCGGTGGAAAATCGAATACCGGTGAAGGTGGAGAAGATCCCGAACGCTACACTTGGACAAACGAGAAAGGCGATTCTAAGAATAGCGCGATTAAACAAGTAGCTTCCGGTCGGTTTGGCGTGACTAGTTTGTATCTGTCTCAAGCGAGGGAGATTCAGATCAAGATGGCGCAGGGAGCAAAACCAGGTGAAGGTGGACAATTACCGGGTCGAAAGGTGTATCCTTCGATCGCAAAGGTGCGTCACTCAACTCCTGGGGTTGGTTTGATTTCACCACCGCCGCACCATGATATTTATTCGATCGAAGATTTGGCAGAATTGATTCACGATTTGAAAAATGCCAATCGGGAAGCCAGGATCAGCGTCAAGTTGGTTTCAGAAGTGGGAGTTGGTACGATCGCAGCAGGTGTAGCCAAAGCACACGCCGACGTAGTACTGATTTCCGGTTATGACGGCGGTACTGGCGCTTCTCCCCAAACTTCCATCAAGCACGCCGGTTTACCTTGGGAATTGGGTTTAGCGGAAACTCATCAAACCCTAGTACTCAATAACCTCCGTTCTCGAATTGTAGTCGAAACCGACGGCCAAATGAAGACCGGACGGGATGTGGTAATTGCTGCCTTGTTAGGTGCAGAAGAATTTGGTTTTTCCACTGCGCCTTTAGTTACTCTCGGCTGCATCATGATGCGGGTATGTCACCTAAATACCTGTCCGGCGGGGATTGCGACGCAAAACCCAGTACTGCGGGAGAAATTCGTTGGCGAACCGGAACACGCGGTAAACTTCATGCTATTCGTAGCGCGAGAAGCACGGGAAATCATGGCAGAACTCGGTTTCCGCACGTTTGATGAAATGGTGGGACGCACCGATATATTAGAAGCCAAACACGCCGTCGAACATTGGAAAGCGAAGAATATCGACCTTTCTAAGATTCTCTACCAGCCGGAAGTTGGGTCAGAAGTCGGTCGCTACTGCCAAATTCCCCAAGATCACGGTTTAGACAAGTCTCTGGATATCACGACATTGCTAGATTTGTGTAAACCAGCCATTGAAAAGGGGGAAAAAGTCAAAGCTACCTTACCGATCAAAAATGTGAATCGCGTGGTGGGAACGATTTTGGGTAACGAAATCACCAAACGCCACTGGGAAGGATTACCAGAAAATACGGTGCATTTGCATTTCCAAGGTAGTGCGGGTCAAAGTTTCGGCGCGTTCGTTCCCAAGGGCGTCACCTTGGAACTAGAAGGAGATGCAAATGACTATGTGGGTAAAGGCTTATCCGGTGGCAAAATCATCGTTTATCCCCCAGCGAATTCTACCTTTGCACCAGAAGAAAACATCATCATCGGTAACGTAGCTTTCTACGGTGCAACAAACGGCGAAGCATATATTTCCGGTGTGGCGGGGGAACGTTTCTGCGTCCGCAACTCTGGGGTGAAGACAGTAGTGGAAGCAGTCGGAGATCACGGTTGCGAATACATGACTGGCGGCAAAGTAGTCGTGCTGGGTAGTACCGGACGCAACTTCGCAGCCGGAATGAGTGGCGGTGTTGCTTACATCCTCGATGAAACTGGCGACTTCCCAACGCGCTGCAATACTTCGATGGTGGGCTTAGAAAAACTGGAAGACCCAGAAGAAATCGCCGAACTTCACGAGATGATCCGGAAGCACGTCGAGTATACCAAGAGTCCGAAGGGTGCGAAAGTGCTCGCCAACTGGCAGGAGATGTTGCCTTTATTCGTCAAAGTGATGCCAAAAGACTACAAGCGGGTGCTGGAATGCTTGAAACGAGCATTCGAGTCCGGCTTAAGTGGCGATGATGCACTCACGGCGGCGTTTGAAGAAAACTCTCGCGACGTTGCTCGGATTGGTGGTAGTTAAAAGCTAGTAAAACAGGGGGCTTATTGCCCCTTGTTGGCTACTAAAAAAACAATAATAGTTATTAAGTGCTAAACCCTTATGGGAATTATAGAAGGAAGTCTGTTTTAGTAATTCAACTTATATAAATTTTTGAGGATATCATTAATGAATAACAAACTGAAGTTTGAGATTTTGGCAATTGATACAGGTGAACAATCTTTTATAAACTCGGAAAAAACTCTTTTATATGCGTTTTTATCCAATGGAGCCCTATGGAAAACTTCCGCTTCAATGGATGAGCAAAAAATGCGAATAACTGATGGTGATCTCGTCATAACAACTAAGCGAGTAAAAGTTAAGACAGAAAATGATGCCGAACTGATCAACGCATTTATTGTAACAGCAACAGGAAACTATGATTGTTTAAAACTAATACGAGAGCTAATTGTTAAGTTTATAAATCATCAAAGATTTGACAAACTCTATATTTTAGAAGATCAAGTTTCCGCACGTATCGCACAGGAACTTTATCCACTAATCTACAGAGTCGAAAATATTCTTCGAGCTTATATAGTTAAATTTATGACAACACGACTTGGTACTAAGTGGTGGGAGGATACAGCAACCAAAGATCTTACACAAAAGGTTCAAAATCGAAATAAAGATAATAAAAATGAAGAAGAATCTGTTGAAAAATATACTGATAATAATGCTTATGAAATTGATTTTCCAGATTTAGGAAAACTAATATATTCACATTCATCAGGATTTAATACTAAAGAAGATATTCTTCGTAAAATCTCTCAACTTGAAGAAACTCCTGAAGCAATTAGAAGGTTCAAAGAAGAATTAAAAAGTAATTATCAGAAATTTTTTAAAGAATCTTTTAAGGATAAAAGTTTTCAAGAAAAGTGGGAATCGCTTCAAAAAATAAGAAACAAAGTAGCACACAACAAGTTATTTAAGGAGAGCGATTTTGAAAATGGCAAAAAGCTATCTGAAGAACTAATTGAAATTATTGCCACAGCCATTCAAGATGTAGATGAAGTAACTCTGCGTTTAGAAGAAGTGGAGGCTATACAAGAAAGTTTTGCTGCTCAGGGAAGTTTTAGTGATATTACAGAAATTGAATTTATTGAAGAGCTAAAACAGCAAGAAGAATACTACTCACAAAGACCAAATGGTTTTGTCAGTCTATCTAAATTTATAAAGGTAAACCTTGTTGAAGATAAAAATTATAGTGAATCATCAGCACGTAGGCTTCTTGAAGAACTTAAACAACAGGGAAAGGTAGATGTTTATTATGTAGACAATCCTATCAATGGATACCGGACAGCAGCAGTTAAAATAGTTCAGCAAAGTGTCTCTTAGAATCTATTAAATACCTTAGCTTAAGGATTTTTATAATGATAATGTAAAAAGAGGAAAAAAATGACAACAGTTAAATTTAACGTTCCCTTTGAGTCATTGATTGAAGCAATCACATCTTTGGATTTAGAAAAAAAGCGTGAACTTTTGGAAATTTTAGAAGATTTGGTTTTTGAATCAGAAGAATCACTAGAGCAAGAACCAGAAGTTCTGGCGGAGATTGAAGAAGCGAGAAAAGCATACCAAAAGGGTGACTATCAAACTATTGAGGAGTATATTGCTAGCCAAGCTGAGAAAAATTTATGAGTTATGCAGTTCTCATCCCTAAACCTGTTCAAAAGCAACTCGATAATTTACCAGAAGATGTTCGTAGCCGAATTGTTGAGAAAGTAGTGTCACTTGGGGAAGAACCGCGTCCACCAGGAGTAAAAAAGCTGAAAGGGTTTGAAAATGAGTATCGAGTACGAGTTGGCGATTATCGAGTCCGCTATGAAGTCAATGACGAAACATCAACTGTCATAGTTCTCCACTGCAAACATCGCAGAGATATTTATCGAAAATGACTTTAATAAAAAACTAATTTAATGAATAAATTGATAGAATGTTCCTAAAAAAGATATTGTGTTGGCATTTCACGAACTCAAAATGTGTCAATATACAGAATTTGCCGTGTTTTGAAGAGAGAATATTTATAAAAGCAACCTTTTATATGATTAATCACCAATGGCAAGAAACATTTGTAGAACAGAAAGTTACTTACACCCTAGAAATGGATGGAAAATTCTTTATTATTGAAAATGTACCCGCACGAGTTTGCGTGGAGACAGGCGAACAGTTCTTTTCTCCTGAAACTGTGGAACGCATCCAGCAAACGATCTGGGGGAAGGAAAAACCTAAACGAGTTATTGAAACGCCAGTATACGAGTTTATAGCAGGTTAACAACTTATGGCTTACTATTATTCAGGAGAAATTTAGAAAAATTATGAGTGCAGCAATTATCACAACTAAACAGTATATTGAAGAACGAGAAGGTTGCTACCGAGTAGTTGGAAAGCGAGTTTCTCTAGATTCAATTGTTTATGCTTTCCTAGCAGGACAATCCCCAGAAAGCATAGTTCAATCATTTCCAGTGCTAACGTTAGAAGAAGTTTATGGAGCAATTACCTTTTACCTAGCTAATCGCACAAACATAGATGCTTATTTATCGGAGGGAGAGCAACTTTTTGAAACCTTAAAGCAGCAAACTAGAGAAAATAACTCATTGCTGTATCAAAAACTCTACACTCAGGAAAGCTAGTTATGAAAATTAGCTTTCAAGCAGACGCCGACCTTAATCAAGCAATCGTGACAGGGATTTTGAGACGCGAACCAACCATTGATTTTCAAACATCAAACCTATCAAATTTAAGTGGCTTGAGCGATGTGGAAGTTTTGAAATTGGCGGCGGATGAGGGTAGAGTTTTGGTTTCTCACGACCAAAGAACGATGCCGAAATATTTTGCTGAGTTTGTTGTAAGTCAAACAAGTGCAGGTGTAATAATTATATTACAAAGTTTGCCAATTAGCCAAGCAATAAATAATCTAATCGAGATATGGCAGACAATGGAAAAAGAAGACTGGGTTAATCGCATTGCGTACCTACCTCTGTGATTAAAGCAGAGGAACATTTAAATTTAGCCTTACGTTGGCATTATTGAGCGAGTCAATTACATCTTTAAGATTCGGGTAGAAAATGTGATTGATTGGTAAGTAGTTACATACGAACAGTTTTTGCTAATAATTTGATGGAGAATAACTAGAAGAAGCATAAAAGATGATAATTTTTAAGATAAGTCAAAAAGGTATAACAAATCGTTGCGCCTGACTGTACAATAAAGGATTTTTTAATCTAAAATCCAAAGTCTAAAAACTAAAATCAAAAAGTGGTTAAAACAAAACTATGGGAAAACCAACTGGCTTTATCGAATATCTGCGGGAACTACCTTCTGAACTAGCACCGCTCGATCGCATTCGCAACTGGGACGAGTTCCACCTGCCGATGGAGGAGGAGAAACTCCGCACCCAAGGCGCACGGTGTATGGATTGTGGCACGCCGTTTTGCCACACCGGAAGTCTGATCAGTGGGATGGCGAGTGGTTGTCCGATCAACAACCTGATCCCGGAATGGAATGATTTGGTGTATCGGGGACTGTGGAAAGAAGCACTCGATCGCTTACACAAAACCAACAACTTCCCCGAATTCACCGGGCGCGTTTGTCCCGCACCCTGCGAAGGTTCCTGCGTTCTGGGAATCACTAATCCACCAGTCACGATTAAAAATATCGAATGTTCGATTATTGATAAAGGCTGGGAAGAAGGCTGGATCGAACCGGAACCGCCCACCAAGCGCACTGGCAAGAAAGTGGCCGTGATCGGTTCTGGCCCAGCGGGACTGGTGGCTGCTGCCCAAATGAACAAGGCGGGTCATTGGGTAACGGTGTTTGAAAGGGCCGATCGCCCAGGCGGTTTGCTGATGTACGGCATTCCCAACATGAAGCTAGACAAGGAAAACGTCGTGTTGCGCCGCCTGAAAGTGTTGGAAGAAGAAGGGGTGAAATTCATCTGCAACACCGAAGTGGGTAAAGATTTTCCCGCCGAAAATCTCCTTAAAGAATTTGATGCCGTTATCCTCTGCACTGGGGCCACCAGACCCCGTGATTTGCCGATCGAAGGACGGGATTTGAAGGGCATTTACTTCGCGATGGACTTCCTGACTGCCAACACCAAGGCAGTTTTGGATAACAGCAAAAACGCTGATTTCATTTCCGCAGAAGGCAAAGATGTAGTAATCATTGGTGGTGGCGATACGGGTACTGACTGCGTTGGTACTTCCGTCCGCCACGGTTGCAATAGCGTCGTCCAACTGGAAATTCTGCCCAAACCGCCCCAAAGTCGTGCTGCTGACAATCCGTGGCCAGAATGGCCGAAAGTCTATAAGATGGACTACGGTCAAGAGGAAGCTGCTGCTAAGTTTGGTGATGACCCCCGCGTGTATCTCACCACGGCTACTAAGTTTGAAGGGGATGAAAACGGCAACGTGAAAGCGGTTCACACTGTCCAAATCCAGTGGGATAAAAACGAGAAAGGTCAGTTCGTTCCTAAACCGATCGCAGGTACGGAAAAAGTTATCCCCACCCAGTTAGTGTTGCTGGCAATGGGTTTCCTCGGCCCCGAACAACCACTACTGGATGCTTTGGGATTAGAACGGGATGCCCGCAGCAACGTGAAAGCTGACTACGGCAAATATGCAACGAGTATTCCTGGCGTGTTTGCTGCTGGTGACTGCCGTCGCGGTCAAAGCCTAGTAGTTTGGGCGTTTAATGAAGGTCGCGGTGCCGCCCGCGAGTGCGATTTGTACTTGATGGGTAGCAGTGATTTGCCTTAGTGGGTAGTGGGTAGTGGGTGGTAGGTGGTGATGAAAAGAATATTATCCCCCTGCCCTCCTATTTCTAGTAGCCCGCCAAAGTAGTTTTGAGGGGTCAAAGAAACCCGGTTTTTCTAAAAAACCGGGTTTCTGCCTCTGGGACAACCAAAATAGTCAAAACTCGTTCCTACCTAGAATTTTAGGTACTCGATATAAGCTGGCGATCCGGATATGGCCAAGGAAAGTCAGAGAAATAGGAACAGTATAGGGGCAATATCCATCTTTTTATCAACTATTTATAAACAGTGTAGAGAATCTGCAATGGTGGAAGTTAATATTGAATTGCGGGAAAAATTATCTTGGCCAATTTGTCAGCAAATTAGATTAACTGCGATCGGTAAACAACCAATACAAATCATCATTTGCAAGTCGTCATCGCAACCAACTATCAGTTTACCAGAGCAAATTTCTATTGGAGAAGCAAATAAATTTCAGTGTTTGTTTCAGTTGGCAGTGGCGATCGCAAATAACTTCGATCGACATTGGCAGACTTATCAATCTCAATTAAAATCGTCATACTCAGTAGGACAATTTTCATTTTCTAACTCAGACTACAATTAAGCTGGTCTGAATTATTTATAAATCATCAATGTCGATCGGCAAAAATATTATGGAAGCGCTTGTGAAGTTCTGCCAGGACGTACCTGTGGCGAAGCAGCAGCACCATAATTAACGCGACAACCTATATTAAATATGCTCGATCCGCATTCTAGGGGTACTACTTCACCTCTTAGCATGGCGCTACAACTAACGTAGCCATCATCGTTAGTATCTTTAATCATGCACTCGATCGGCGAAGCACCAGCACGGGATGACCAATCTCTCATACCCATACCAGCAATCCAGTGCGCCCAAAAGAAAGCGATCGCAAAGATGCCTACTAAAGTAAAAGCTAGCACCGTACCGATCAAACCGGCTTTTATTTTCCAATTGCTCAAAATACTACCCTGCTTGGTTGTAGGAATTTCTGACACCACTGCACTAGTAGGTTCTGACACTACGGGAGAGTCAATAATTTTTTCTGGCTGCGTTTCGGTCATGGGATTTTTGTCTCTTGACTAACTTGCCTGAGAAAGGAAAACTCATACTTCGAGTTTAGCATTCGTCTGAAAGCGATCGCAGTTATATAGGGATTTTGTGCATTTAAGTAGAAATTTTGTACCACTTTGACTTCAAAAGATCGTAGAGAGTTTTGAATTTTGAGCTTTGAGTTTTAAGTTATCATTTAAAAATGATAACTCTTTGGGCAGATGCACAAATGAATAAAATAAGCAGAATTTTCCTCCTTTCTCCTACCTAGTGAGGCTAGAAACGCGGTTTCTGCATCGATTTTTGGCGATAAACTGGGAATATGCGCTTAAGTCGTATAAATATCAAAAAATCTCCCTGCAAAAATCAGAAAAAGGCTCGAGTATCTAATTACCGAGCCTTTTGAAGATTATAATTTAGTGACTAAAGCTGATTTTGAATCACTGTTTAATCGATGATTTTCCATCAGCTAGGACAAGCAATCATCAAGCGTCAGCACCTAGAAGTTTAGTATCGACGAGAGAAACTGTTGTTGCGGCGATTACCACCACCGCCACCACCACCAAAAGAACCCCGGTCTTCACGAGGTTTCGCTTTATTAACTTTCATGTCACGGCCCATCCACTCAGCACCGTCAAGGGCTTCAATAGCAGCCGTTTCTTCAGCTTCACTACTCATCTCTACAAAAGCAAACCCACGCAAACGGCCTGTTTCCCGATCGGTAGGTAACTGAACTCGCTTTACGGAACCATATTCCGCAAAAACGGCGCTCAGGTCTTCTTCAGTAACTTGGTAGGAAAGATTGCCTACATAAATAGACATAGTTTGTCTCCAAAATCTATCGCGGGTGCAGAGGTTGAGATTTCGGAGAGAGTCCTGTCAATACCAAAAGGAAAGTACCCATCAATACTAAAAACAAACACTACAACCGAATTCACACTCATCCCACATAATAGCACATAGTTGTGAAAAAAGAGAATAAAGTTAGCTAATGAGGACAATTACTTAATTTTCCCAGTTTATACTTCGCTTTGTTCGATATTTAGATTTGATATTGAAGCAGTGACCCTACGGATCTAGCGATCGAGTACCAAAAGTAATCCGCTAGTTTTCCTTCATCTTATCATCCCATCTTTGCAGTAGAAGTGGACAGATGCACTAACGAGTCTCAATTTTATACGGTAACAAGCCAAAAGACAGTGGAGTATAGATTGTAGAGTATAACTAAGCACTTAATAAATGCGAGGAAAAATAATGACATTTAATTCAAAAGAGTTTTTTTCTGGAGGTAAGAAAAGACCACCTTTACTTCCACAAAATGACCCATCACCCACCCTTCGTCAACAAGATATCAAAAATGGGCAAGCAGAGTATCAATTTATCTATCCCTACACCAACTCGTTACCGATGGTAACTAAAGTACCTGGGAGCGCTCAACCTTCTTTAAGCTGGTATTTATTGGTAGCTGAATCTCTGTTGGCAATTCTAGCTAATTCCCTTTCAATCACCAGGAAAATCGAGCCTAATCAATTTATGGCTCAATCTAAAGTAGGGGATATTTACAAACAGTTTTTGGAGCGGAAAAGTAAAGCTAGAAACCCTGAGGAATTAAAGCGTTTTATCGAAGATATCATTTCTTCGATCGAGCAAACAGAAAAAGCATTGACTCCCCCAAATTTGAGCAATTTAAAAGATTCTGTAAAAGAAAGATTTTTGGGCTCGACAACTCCCGATATTGACGATTACGAAAATCTTTTTCGGAAAATATCTTTACCGGAAATAGCTTTAGATTTCCAAAGCGACGAAGTATTTGCTCGCTTGCGAGTGGCTGGCCCAAATCCGCTGGTGTTGAGACGGATCGATGCTTTACCAGACAAATTTCCGGTGACTAACGAACACTATCAAACAGCGATTAAAGATTCTCAAGACACCCTCATCGCAGCTGGACGAGAAGGGCGTCTTTATCTAGCTGACTACGCAGTTCTCGGCAAAATCAGCAATGGGAATTTTCCAGCCAAACAAAAATATTTAAGCGCTCCTTTAGCTTTATTTGTGGTTCCTAAAGGATACAGTGGTTTATGGCCTTTGCGTCCGGTGGCGATTCAATTGGGACAAAATGCCGATGAAAATGCGATCGTCACCCCTAACCCAAACAATCCCAACGATCCCAACTGGTTAATTGCCAAAACGATCGTGCAAATTGCCGATGCAAATCATCATGAATTAATTTCCCATCTCGGACGTACTCACTTATTTGTGGAACCTTTCGTCATTTTCACTCATCGTTGTTTAGCTAGCAACCATCCTTTGCGGATTTTATTGCTACCGCATTTTGAAGGAACTGTAAATATTAATTACCTTGCACGTACCCAATTAGTTGCACCAGAGGGTCAAGTGGATACTTTACTAGCAGGTACTATCAGCACATCTTTGCAAACTACTGTAGAAGATTTACAACAATTTTCTTTCAATCAATCAATGTTTCCCAAAGATCTTGAATTGCGGGGAGTAAATGACGAAAAACTTTTGCCAGATTATCCTTATCGCGATGATGGGATGCAAATCTGGAATGCCATCCATCAATGGGTGTCAGATTATCTGTCGATTTATTATCTAAAAGATGCTGACGTGCAAAGAGATACAGAACTGCAAGCTTGGTTTGCCGATTTGATTTCTCCCAATGGGGGTTGCATTAAGGATATGGGTGAGAATGGCGTTTTGCGATCGAAATCTTATCTGATCGATGCGGTCGCTCATATTATCTTTACCGCCAGCGCTCAACACGCTGCGGTTAATTTCCCGCAAGCTAATATCATGACATACGCGCCTGCAATGCCTCTGGCTGGTTACGCCCCAACTCCTACATCGATTAACTCTTTAACCGAGTCAGATTTCTTTAATCTATTGCCACCTTTAGACCAAGCCAAAACTCAGTTAGATGTTTTGTACTTACTTGGTTCGGTTTACTATACTACTTTGGGAAATTACGATCGCAATTACTTCACTGACGAACGAGTAAAACAACCTTTAGCCAATTTTCAAACTCAGTTGAAGACAATTGAGAGACAGATTCAAGCTAAAAATAATCACCAAGGAGATTTGGCTGATTCGTCACGTCTTCCCTATACCTTTTTACTTCCCTCCCGAATTCCTCAGAGTATCAACATCTGAGCGTTCGATTAATAATGGGTAGTAGTAGGAGTGCGGAATGCTGATTAACTACTACCCGTTTATTTAAAAGATAAAGGCCGTGTTGTTAGATATGATATTTATTTACTCAAAAATACTTTTTTTAATAAAAATGCACATTAGTTTAACAGTGTAATACTTATTTATATATTACTACTTTGGACTGATAAAAAATTTGCTATTTAAGTGTTAAAATACTGAGGTTGAACTTTATCAAATACCATGACATTATACGAAAAAGTAGGCGGACAAGAAGCAGTCAAAGAAATAGTCGATGATTTTTACCAACGGGTTTTGGCAGATGATACTGTCAACTATTTTTTTGCTCATACAGATATGGAAAAGCAGCGCCGTCATCAAACTGCTTTTATTTCCTATGCTTTGGGTGGCCCTCAATACAGCGGACGCTCAATGGAAAAAGCACACGCAGGTTTAAATTTACAACCAGAACATTTTGATGCGATCGCAAAACATTTGGGGGAAGCACTAGCCGATCGCCATCTGCCTCAGGAGGATATTAATACAGTCTTAAACCATGTTGCTACTTTAAAGGACGCTGTTTTGTACAAGTAAAATTGTTTAATTAGACATCTCCAGGTTTAGACATCGTAAAATTTGTTCATTATAAAGAATTCCATTTAATTTTTGGAGATGTCTATTCAGTTAAAAACATTACGGATTTTTAAGTCGAGCGGCTTAGCGATTTCCCTGTTAAATTTACCGATTAACTAGCCCAAGCAAAATCAAATTCTGAAGGTCGATTAAGCACTTCCTGATAACAAACTTGCGGTGGCAAGCCCGGATTAAAAATGCAAGTGGAAGCAATACAATAATTTTTATCCCAATAAGAGACAACTAGTACTCCTTCAGATAGAGGATCGTATTCTTTTACTAATTGTTCTGCATCGACTATTTTAATTAAGGGATCGTTTTGCACCATTATGCCCATTGGCAGATCGATGGAGTGGGAAAAATTAGTAGCATCGGGTAAATTGACCATAATCAGGCATCGACCGTGTTCTATCCATCCTTTCCAGGCGAGCGCACCTAAAATAACGTGTCTGGATTCTACTAATAATTCTCCACAGATTTGCAGCCCCATAATCTGCTCGGAAGCAAGGGAGCCTAATTCTTCTATATCTTCTAGGTGTGACTCGAATTGATAATGATTATGTTGGTAGTTCATAAAAAGGTCACCTAATATTACAAAACAAAAAACCAGCAAGAATATTTTTTCCATTGGTACAAGGAAAACTTTTTTCTTAACTACCATCAGATGGATAGTCAGAATTACTCGAACGATGGAAAATCAACTTACTTCTAAGTTAGTGCGATTAAGTAAAGACTAAATCTGTCAGAAGTGACAAATTGTTACTCATACTCAAGAAGTGTAAAACTTATCAAAAGTAAGCCGAGCGGCATTTCAGTTAAATGTTGAGAGCGATCGCCCACTTGTCTCTAGAGGATTTAAAAAATTGGTTATGCAAACTCGACAATATTTTTACAGCAAATGGCAAAACATTATCGATTGCTTTAAACATTGGCAAATATCCCGATCGCGAGATGTTGCCGGAAGAAGAGAGGCTATTTTGGGGCGAGACTAGCAATCGCGTAACGCGCATAGCCTTTCCCCACGAAGATTTGTTTACAGCGTTGCAAATTGGCGATCGCCATTTAATTGTCAAACTAGATATATTTAGATGTTTTTTTAATTGAGGTAATTGAGAGAAATAGAAACCCGGTTTCTTCAAGAAACCGGGTTTCTAAATTCGCTATAACTCCCAAAGAAATTATTTCATTGAAAAACGAGAAGCGGGTAAACTAAAAAGCGCTTGAAAATTTGATTTTCGTTCTTCGATCGGTTCTGGTGCATAATCCCAAAGACTTTCATAAAAGAAGAAAGACACGCCCAAACCGCGATCGCGTGCAGCTTGTACTTTATCTTGAATTTGTTGTATGGGAATCGGTCGATTTCTCAACCCCGTTAAAATACCCACTCCAGTAGGAATTTGTTGTCGTGCTTCTGCAATTTCCGGACGAAGGATTTGTTCGACAAAACTTAATAAATCGGGACGATAAACTTGCACGATTAATTCATCGACAATTCCCTGACGTACCCACGTTAACCAGTCTTGCAAATGGCTGTTGTAAGCAGTGCTATAAGGATTAGGAGCAACTGAAAAAATAGTATTAGGTTTGACTTGTTTGACCGCTTGATTCAATTGAGTCATGAAAGCGGTAATTTTGTCTGCCCGCCAGCGCACCCAGGCAGGGTCGCTAGGATTAGAAGGGGGATTTCGCTCGGTTTCTTTTTTGTACAAAGCGATCGTGTAATCATCGTAGCCAAATGAGTTTGGCAAACTGGTATGATCGTCAAACTGAATTCCATCTACATCATATTTAGTGACAACTTCCAATACCAAATCGGTGATGAATTTTTGCACTTCTGGATGAAAAGGATTCAGCCAAACTACCTCACCAGCAGCGCCGATAGAAGTTTGGCTACCGTCTTGTTTTTGGGTAATCCAGTCAGGATGATTTAATGTCAATTCCGATACTGGAGGTGCCATGAAACCGAACTCGAACCAAGGTATTACTAACAAGCCTTGCTGATGGGATATTGTTACTAGGTCAGCTAAGATATCTTGTTCTTGAAATCCTTTCCGAACAAAAGGTTGAATACCAGTTTGTCGTGCTACATCACTTTCATACAAGACGTAGCCAGAATTCCATACTACGGGATAGATGGTGTTGAAATTCAGTCGCGCTAGTTGACTGGTGGCTTCTTGGAGTTTGGGGCGATCCATGAGTATTTCACTGTCATTTTTGGTCATCCAAACGCCGCGAATTTCTGGAAAAGATGGTTGTGGAATCTCTTCTTGGGTAAGGGGTGGTTGTAAAATTTCCCCTTCCGGAAAAGGTGGTTGCTCGATCGCTGCGATCGGTTGACCTGCCA
Source organism: Leptolyngbyaceae cyanobacterium (assembly GCA_036703985.1). Classification (GTDB taxonomy): domain Bacteria; phylum Cyanobacteriota; class Cyanobacteriia; order Cyanobacteriales; family Aerosakkonemataceae; genus DATNQN01. The sequence continues at coordinate 57,324 of DATNQN010000021.1, read as the reverse complement.
ACAATACGGTGGTGAATGATGCTAGAAAAAGTAGAGAAAGATACTTGAGCGATCGCCACCATTTTCTAGGAATAAAATGCAGTTTCATAGGTCGCAATAATCGTTGGCTACCCAAACGTGTAATTGTTCGCCTTCGTGATGAATTTCAAAGCCGATTAATTAGTTTACTAGACTATTAGTAGGTTAGCAGTAATTTTTTTAATAAGTAAATCTGAATGATTACATTAGAAAAACTTGTCGAATGAATTGTGCATTGGGTATCGAACATTTACATACAACACAACCGAATTTTTACGGATTTTCTAACACTCATTTATTTGAGAATTAATTTACATTTATATTGGTGTTTATCTGTGGTAAAAAAATCTGCCATTTTAAAATTAGTCTATTTACTCGCAATTCAAAACGGTGTCTCAGCTTGTAAATGAACGATCGCACCTGAGTGAGGATGCTGAAAACTAAGTTCTCTCCCATGAAGATGTAACCGACTGGCTATTTTATGACATCCATAAAGACGATCGCCTAAAATAGGAGTTCCCAATCCCCTGCGATCGGCAGCGTGAACTCTAATTTGATGGGTGCGTCCGGTGATGGGAAAAAACTCTACGCGGGTATAGCTTCCTTCTTTTTTCATCACGCGGTAACTAGTTACGCTGAGTTTACCTTGCTTTTCATCTACTATTTGATAAGGGCGATTTTCTGGATTTCCCCAAAGTGGTAATTCAATCACACCAGTTTTTTCTGTTAAAAAACCGGAAAGCAAGGCTTCATAAACTTTGGTAACTTTTCGCTGCTGAAACTGCTGCCTGAGCAAGCGATCGCATTCTCGCGATCGCGCGAACAAAAGAATACCAGATGTTTCCAAATCCAAGCGATGCACGGCACTCAACGCCATCCCATCAGGTAACAGATGACGCAAACGACTCAAAACGCTATCTTGGCGATCGACATAACGACCAGGTACAGAAAGCAACCCCGCAGGTTTATTAACAGCAATCAACCATTTATCTTCATAAATAATCTCTATTTCACTCACTTTATTAGATAAGCCAGACAGCAAAAAACCCATCAGTGGCTGACAGCGCTCTGCACAAGCTCCGTAAAATTCTCCCGGAATTTTGTCACCATTCATAGAAGGCAAACCCCACCAAAATTCGGCCATTGCTAAAGGTTTGAGATTGTGCGTTGCGGCATAATGCAGTAATTTAGGAGCGCAACAATCACCCGTACCAGTGGGCAACCAATCTGTTGGCATCAATTTTTGTAATGATAAAGACCGCCCGAAAAAATTAGTTAATGAGTAAGCTTCGTACATTTGAGCTTGCAGTTGACGGGATAACTGTTTGCGCTGTTGTTTTAGTTGGCGGATCTGTTCGTCTGCTTTAGCTATAGACTCTTTGAGCGGCTGCAATACGGTATCCCGTTCTCGCTTGAATTTTCGTCGCTCAATTCCTTCTAAACGGCTTTCTTCATCAAGTTTTTCAACAGCGATCGCCTGATTTTCTTCACTCAATTTTTCCAAAATTATCTGGCGTTTTTCTTGTCGTTGTTGTTTGGATATGCGATGGCGATCGCGCATTTCTTGCCAGCGTCGATCGAATTCGCGAGCTAATCTTTCATAATGTTGTCTTTCTGGTAATTGGTAAAGAGTAATTAATTCCCGTTTGAGCGTTTCCAGTTGTGCCAAAGTTTGCCTTTCTTGCCCAACAATTTCTTCTGTGCCGGCCATCGGCGGTACCCACCCTTCCACCACGCTACAACCATTCAGTAGACCGGAAAAAGCTTTGATTACCCCCCGTTCCCCATTGGGCAATTGCACCAGCAATACCCCATACATCTTGCCTTCGCGGGAATAACGATCGTCCGTCGCCAGTCGCGCCATTAAACCTTTTGCGATCGCTTCTGCCAACGCCGTGCGAGGCAAACTCAACAATTCTCCACTTTCCGGACAACGCCCTTCATACCAGTAATTACACGACAATTCACTCACATCTTGCTGGCAGTCAACAAAATCTGAAATTGAGTGAATTCCTGTTAGACAAAACATAATTGCAAATTTGGCTTCCCTTCCAAGGTGTAAAGTGTTCGATGTTACTGAGTTATGGCATCATCCTATAGATAGATAACGTTTTTTTGGCTAAAAAAGTTATGATAGTCATCGGATTAGGTATTGGTAGCTGAATTTTCGCTGGCATTAAGAAAAGATTTTCTGGTTAGTGTTAAGTTAGTAAGCTTACCTCCGACTTCCAATCTCTACAAGCTACTCGACTAGAGGTAAGTTATGACAGTTTATGTAGGTAATCTTTCTTATGAGGTTACGGAAGCCGAGTTGAACGATGTTTTTGCAGAATATGGTTCTGTAAAAAAAGTTCAGATTCCGATCGATCGTACAACCGGAAGAGTACGCGGTTTTGCCTTTGTCGAAATGGACACCGAAGATGAAGAAGCCACCGCGATCGAAAACCTCGATGGCGCTGAATGGATGACTCGTACTCTTAAGGTTAACAAAGCAAGACCCCGTGAAGAAAGAAGACCTTCTAATGGTAATGGAAACTGGGGAAATAACCGCAACTCGTCGCGACGTTTCTAGGTTTTTCTTCTCGAAAATCAAAACCTAATTCAATCACTAGTATTGCACGGGACAGGAAAGTTTTTCTTGTCCTATGCTCGTTATTATTTCACTTTTTTAAAGCGCTCCGAACAGACAATAAAAAGCTTTGTCATTGAAAAAAAAACGAAAAAATCAGAATGCCTCTTAAAAGAATATAACGATCGGATTTTCAACTGATATACAAGCCATAATGATAGATGTGATACCGGAGCAAAACTATGATGCAGGCTAAATTAGGTGACACCGTGCTAGTTCACTACACTGGTAGGTTGCTTGACGGTACTGTTTTCGATTCTTCCATGTCTCGCGATCCCTTAGAATTTTCCATTGGCGAAGGCGAGGTAATACCTGGTTTTGAACAAGCAGTGATCGGAATGAGTCCCGGCGAAACAAAAACCGAAGAAATACCATGCGATCGAGCCTACGGGCCTCACCGTCCAGAAATGGTAATGCTAGTAGACCGCCAACAAATTCCCGACGATTTAGAAATTGAAGAAGGTCTGCAACTCCAACTACAGCATCCTTCCGGACAAGTGATTAATGTCACGGTCACGGAAATGGATGATTCAAAAGTAGTTCTCGATGCCAATCATCCTTTAGCAGGTCAAGACCTCACGTTTGACATTCACTTAGTGGCACTTAATTCCTAAATAATTTTAAATTAGAAATTCGCTCTTCCCCCGTCCAAATAGCGGGGGATTTTTATTACAAAAGGTTGTATGGACGAAGTTTTATAATACTTTAAGTTGAGCCATTGCCGTCACAATAGTGAAATCTGGCTGACTTGGTAAAGGTTCAAATTTCCAGCCCAATTTAGCTGAATAATCATTGATACTCGTAATCAGCCCTAATCCTGAAGATTCGCTATATTCTTCCTCTGCACTCTTTTCCACCTGACGCACGAATAGCTCATCGGGATCTGATGTAATTAATTCTTTAATAAAATCTTGAAACTTGCTTATTTCCTCAGATTTCAAAGCATTACTAGCAAAAATCACTACTTTCAATTCCGATTCTTCTAATAAGTGAATGCCAAATTTGACTTGATAATTACTTTCTATATCGTTATGTTTCATGGCATTTTCTAATAATTCATTGCCTACATAGCTCACAGCATCTCTACTTTCTCTTACCTTATCTTCGCCATTCGGGTCTTTATCATCGACTGGCAAGAAAGTTAAAAAATAATTAGCCACGAAATGTGCTGATAAGCGATTGTTACGCCAGCCTAATTTAAGGGAATGAGAGCTATGAGTAAATATAAGTTCTAAAGAATCGCGATCGGAAGATATATTATCGATGAAATCTCCGAATATCTGAGTCATAATTTTTACACCTTCAAGAGAAAAGTTGATTAATTTTTCACACCAAATCGGATATTTTCTTCTAAAAATACAACTTACATCAGAATTCTAGTCATGGCAATAGGAGATAATACAGAACTTCCGTACCCGATGAGAAACGTAGGGGTTTTCAAACCCTCTATACTATTTATTGGCTCGTCATAGCAGTTGCTAAAGTAGGGTAATAATGGAACATCAAATTCGGAAATATCCCCGCACTCATCACATTCAAGGTTCCAGACTGCAACCGGGAGATGAAGATTTAGATAGCGTACCTTTTAATGCGATCGCAAATCGTTATGTAATAGTAGAAGAAAAAGTTGATGGTGCAAATGCTGCCATTAGTTTTAGCGATGACGGTCAAATCAGGCTGCAAAGTCGAGGTCATTATCTGACAGGCGGGGAAAGGGAAAAACATTTTAATTTGTTTAAACAATGGGCATATAGTCATGCAGCAGCATTTTGGGAAATATTAGGTAATCGTTACATATTGTACGGCGAATGGCTTTATGCCAAACATACAATTTTTTACGATTATTTACCCCATTATTTTTTAGAATATGATGTAATGGATACAGAAAAAAACGAATTTCTCAGTACCAAAAGCCGAAATCAATTACTTTCAGGGTTGCCGCTAGTTTCCGTACCAGTTTTATTCGCCGGAATACTGCAATCTTACAAACAGCTAACCGGATTATTGGCCAACTCCAATTATATCCGAGCGGGACATCTAGAGCGATTTCGGTTATCGTGTGAAGAAAAAGGATTAGATGTAGAAAGATCGATCGCGCAAACCGATCCCACTACTCTCATGGAGGGATTATACATCAAAGTAGAAGAAGAATCGATAGTTACGGCTCGTTATAAATACGTGCGTGCTAGCTTTTTAACCACAGTATTACAATCGGACGGTCATTGGCTTAACCGTCCCATTATCCCAAATCAATTAAGTCCGGAAGTCGATTTATTTGCATTATGAATTCTGCCCAAATTTTATCTCCATCCTGGTCATTTCCTTTCTGTCCGAAACCGCCGAATTGGTATCTCAATTGGTCGGCAGTTCAAGCAGAATTTGATTGGTTGCAAGCGCTAGAAAATTGTCCCCAAGACCCCCGCTATCACGCGGAAGGCGATGTTCTTACCCACACCCGCTTAGTTTGCGAAGCGCTCATTTCATTACCTGCTTGGCGAGAATTGCCACCTACCGAACGCTCGATTTTGTTTGCGGCTGCTTTATTGCATGATGTGGCAAAACCCAGCGCCACTAATCGAGAAATTGATGGCAGTATCACTTCTAAAGGTCACGTTCGTCAAGGTGCAAAAATGGCCAGACAAATTCTTTATTTGATGAACGTGCCATTTCGCCAAAGAGAAGCAATTATTGCTTTAATACTTTATGGTAGTTTGCCTCTATGGTTTTGGGATAAATCCAATCCCCAACGTGCTGTAATTAAAGCCAGTCAACTAATTCGCTGCGATTTATTAGGATTGTTAGCCGAAGCAGACGTGAGGGGTCGCCATTGTGATGACCGATCGCAATTACTAGAAAAAATTCAATTCTTTCGAGAATTTTGTCAGGAAAATCATTGTTTTGAATATCCCAGACAGTTTGCTTCCCATCACAGTCGGTTTGTTTATTTTCAAAAGGAAGATGGCAACCCAGATTATGCAGCTTTTGATGATACCAAATTTGAAGTGATTTTGATGTCTGGATTACCTGGTTCTGGTAAAGATTACTGGGTAAGAGAAAATCTTCCCGATTGGAGAGCGATCGCTTTGGATGAAGTGCGAAAACAGATGAATATATCTCCTAAAGACGAACAAGGTGAGGTAATAAATCAGGCTAAATCAGTTGCTAAAGAATATATGAGAGCGGGCAAATCATTCGTATGGAATGGCACTAATCTTTCCCGACAAATCCGTTCTGGATTAATTAATTTATTTTCTGCTTATCGCGCCAGAATTAGGATCGTTTATTTAGAAGTTCCTTATGAAGAATTGCTAAAACGCAATCGGGAACGGGAAGCAATGGTGCCAGAATCGATAATTGAAAAAATGTGCGATCGCCTAGAGGTTCCCGATCTTACGGAAGCTCATTTAGTAAATTGGGTAGTCGATGGAATGATGATTAATTAAATAACTAATCAGAGGTAAATGATGTTGAAAATGAAAAGACCGAATTTCTTATTTCTGTTGATGATAATTACTAGCATATTTGTCAGTTATGCGAACAGCCAAATAGTCACGGCTTCTGCCCCAAATTTAATTGGCGTGCGTTTTACAGCCACCAAAGAAAGGGGAGAACAACGCTTGCGGGGAAGTACGGCAGGCGGATATCGTTGCTTGCAACCAGTTTCGCGATCGCCAGAAGCAATCGTTCCCCTAAACAGCGTGGTAACTACCATTAATTCTAACCCTCCTTTGTATATTTATCTTCCCAAACAAGATAAAGCACGATCGGCAGAATTTAGAATAGAAGACTCAGATGGAGAAAATGTTTTGTATGAAAGTAGCTTGCTAACTTCTGGTAAAGAAGGAATCATTAAACTAAATTTTCCCAATACAGTTGTTTTAGAAAGTGGGAAAAATTATCGGTGGAGTTTTATTGTTGTCTGTGACGAAGAAGGGGTTTCTTCTAATCCTTTTGTTAATGGTATAATTCGGAGAGTTGAGCCAACCGATCGATTAAACAGTCAGCTACAACAAGAAATCGATCCTCTTAAACAAGCAAAATTATATGCGGCTGCATCGATTTGGCAAGAAGCCTTAGATATCATGATCGAACAACGCCAAATGTATCCAAAAGAATGGCAAGAATTTTTGCGATCGGTTAAATTAGAAAAATATAATACCACTCCTTTTCTAGACTGTTGTAATGCAGAAGATGGGTAACTAAAATAACTGGCACATCGACAACTAGAATAGTATTCATAAGTCAGCTGCCAGTTGGATTATAATTAATACAGAATTCTAACTCCTGAATTCTGTATTAATAAACTACCTTAAAAAAACACTGACAATTAAAAAATGAATAGGCAAACTCAAGCTACCGAAGCAGCCAAAACAAAGCTGAGAGATACTTTATCTTGATGAAGAATTGCGGATTACTAGAGGAAAAAAAGGCACGGTTTTGGTGTGCGAACGACAAATTGGGTAAGTTAGTTACTCCAACTGGTAATTAATTAGGAAGAAGTTCCAAGGGTAATTGTCAAGAGAAATTATATCTATAGATAGAGCGGACTGCAAATGCAGATGGGATATGCTGCAAAAAAGGTTGCTGGTTATGGGTTACTCATGCCGCAGTAGGTAATTTGCCTATCAAGAGTAAATCAAAAACGCGATCGCGATCGCAAAAGATTTATTCTTGACACGCGGCTGGTAGCCATTTTTTTATTTATCATCAATTTTAATGAACTCCCATCAATCGAACGCACCTAACGAAAAAAACTTATCTGTCACCTACCAAGACATCCAAGCTGCCGCCACCAGATTAGCAAATATTGCTCATCGCACCCCCATTCTTACTTCAACCACAGTTAACGAATTAACAGGTAGCCAGGTATTTTTTAAATGCGAAAATTTCCAACGCACAGGTTCATTTAAATTACGCGGCGCTTATAATGCGTTAATACAGCTATCAGAAAAAGAAAAACAACAAGGAGTTTTAGCTTATTCTTCCGGCAATCACGCACAAGCGATCGCGTTAGCTGGCAAACTACTTAGTATCCCCACAGTTATCGTCATGCCAGAAAACGCACCCGACGTGAAAATTGCCGCCACTCGCGGATATGGCGCTGAGGTTGTATTGTACGATCCCAACCAAGCCAACAGAGAAGAATTCGCTCAAAATATCGCACGCGATCGCAATTTAACCCTAATTCCCCCCTACAACCATCCTCACGTCGTTGCAGGACAAGGTACGGCAGCGCTAGAACTAATTTCCGAAGTAGGAGAATTGGATTTACTCTTAGTTTGCTGTGGCGGTGGCGGTTTGCTTTCCGGTTCAGCCATTGCCACTAAAACCTTATCACCCAACTGTCGAATAATAGGCGTAGAACCGGAAAAAGCCGATGATGCAACTCGCTCTTTTCATACTAAAACTCTGCACAAAGTTCATAATCCCGATACCATTGCCGATGGCGTTCGTACCCCTTGCTTAGGAGAAATTACCTTTCCCTTAATACTGCATTATGTTGATGACATGGTAACCGTTTCTGAAGAAGCAATTATTCGCACCATGTTTTTTATTTGGGAACGATTGAAAATCGTTGTCGAACCGACAGGCGCGTTAGCAGCAGCAGCTTTGTTAGAAGGTAAAGTTACCGCACCAAATAGCAAAGTAGGCATAATTATTAGTGGCGGTAACGTATCCTTCAAACAAATTAGTCAACTAGATATTTCCAAAAATTAAAGTTACCAAGAAATTTTGTAGAGACGTTGCATGAAACGTCTCATCTCTGTACATTACACAGTTGTAGTTAAACTGGCAGCCGCTTTTTTAATCGGATCGAGCAATTCCCAAGGCACGTTCAGCATATTTAATTTAATGCTTTCTTTCCCTCTCACCCCAGAATTCGGCCCGTGATAATCGCTGCCACCACTCATCAGCAACCCATATTCTTTGCACAACTTTTTCAGATGTGCTGTTTGTCCGGCAGAATGATTTGGGTGATAAACTTCTACTCCCATCAAACCAGCATCTACCAACTCTTTCAATACTTGTTCTACTTCACCACCTCGAAATAAATAAGGATGCGCCCAAACTGGTACCGCACCGCAACTACGTAATAAACTAATTCCATCTTGAATGGAAAACTTTTCGTAATTTACGTAAGCTGGGCCACCATCACCTAACCAGCGTTCAAAAGCTTCTGCCGATGATTGCACGTAACCCGCTCTAACCAATGCCGTAGCAATATGCGGTCGTCCGGGAGCCATTCCTTCCCCTAAGTAGGGTAATTCGATCGGATATCCCAATTCGGCTAATTTTTCCGCCATTTGCCTAGCGCGGCGAAAACGTCCTTCCGTGCGATCGAGCAAAGGTTCTCGCAACTTTTCTGCATCCGGATAAAAGCCGAGAATGTGCAAAGAACAATCATGATGAACCGTGCTTAACTCCACACCCGGTACAATTTCCAAATTTTGTTCCTCCGCCGCCGCAAATGCTTCTCCCCAACCAGAAAGAGTATCGTGATCGGTAATTGCTAAAGCGCGTACCCCTGCCTTAACTGCGGCGGAAACTAGTTCAGTTGGGGTAAGAGTGCCATCAGAGTAGGTAGTATGACAGTGTAGTTCGAGCATCGGTGTTTGCGAAATATTACAGCTTCTCCTTATATTGTGCCGATTGTTAAATGTTTTAGGGAAAGGGCGCAATAATTAATTTTTGAGCAAACCGAGCTTTTTTCAAATCATCAACAATAAACATCCTTTCTCATATCATTTACGCTAATGATTGATATTCCCATCAATTGACTTGGAAATTAAAAACCCGGTTTCTTGAAGAAACCGGGTTTCTAGCTTTCAGGTATGAATGCTATACTAATCTGGGCAAGTCTTAGTTCAATATGTTGATAAAAAGCGTTACTATATCTCGTTGGATTGTTGTAGGAAAGCGATATCGTGCAAAGTGTTTCTAAAATTGATATTTCAAACAAAATTAGCTGTCAACCTTACTACACCACGCAGCTAGGTTCTGCCTACTTAGGTAATAGTTTAGATCTCATGGCAGAATTGCCAGATGAGAGCGTCGATCTAATTTGCACTTCTCCACCTTTTGCCCTAGTAAGAAAGAAAGAATATGGCAATGTAGATGCTCATAAATACGTCGAATGGTTCAAAGAATTTGCCCGTGAATTTTATCGAATTATCAAGCCCCAAGGCTCTCTAGTAATCGATATTGGCGGAACTTGGCTTAAAGGTTTTCCCGTGCGATCGCTTTATCATTTTGAGTTAGTAATAGAGCTTTGCAAACCAAAATCAGAAGGTGGTTTAGGATTTTTCCTCGCCCAAGAGCTTTTTTGGTACAACCCAGCCAAACTTCCGACACCTGCTGAGTGGGTGACAGTGCGAAGAGAGCGGGTAAAAGATGCTGTAAATACAGTTTGGTGGTTATCAAAAGATCCCCATCCTAAAGCAAATAATAAGAGAGTTTTACGCCCTTACAGCGAGGCGATGAAAAACCTCTTGAAAAATGGGTATGATGCAAAACTACGACCCTCTGGTCATGATATTTCTACTAAGTTTCAAAACGATCGCGGGGGTGCAATACCTCCCAATATTATCGCCGATTCTACTTGGGGATCGAACACATTAATCGGTCAACCAATCTTAGGAGAATTTAATTGGATTTTAGATAACGATTTAGCACAGCCTGTTAATGTTATTTCAGCTTCTAACACTGCATCTAATGATTACTACCAAAGGCGATGCAAGGAAGAAGGAATAAAAGCTCATCCGGCGCGATTTCCCCAAGCATTACCTGAATTTGCGATCGCACTTTGTACCGAACCTGGTGATTTAGTTCTCGATCCGTTCGCTGGTTCAAACATGACGGGAAGAGTAGCTGAAACCCTCGATCGCCGTTGGTTGGCATTTGAATTAGATGAAAATTATCTTAAAGCATCACAATTTCGATTTGAAGAAGATGCGCCATTAGTGGTTACGCCCTTAAAAGATAAAAAAGCACTGAAAGCAAAAGCACTCTTGTTAGCGCCTGATTACATTAAAACTTCATCTAAACCAGAGAATCAGGATATGCCAAAACAATTAGAATTATTTCCAATTACCAGCTACAATATGCCAGAACAAAAACTTAAATTTACTTATGGGCATCAGTTTGAACCTAAAACGATGAATTTACCGGAACTGGTGCAACTATGTATAAATTGCCAACCCGATCGCCGTATTCTACAGGATGAAATTGCCAAGCGTTATTTTTCTAGCCACTCAACTCAAAATGATTTACAGAAAGGAGAAAATCGTAGCAAACTTGCTATGAATACATTTCTTTCTCTCCGTGCTTACAAGTTAGTTGAGTCGATTAATGATGATGATTGGCAATACAAATTAACAGATATTGCTAATGAAATATTAGAAAATCAAAGTGATGCTGATGAAGCAGCTACGATTTTTGCCCGTCACATCCTGACTAACTTAACTGGAATGTCTTTGTTGAAAGCAGTGGAAGCAATTAATAGTAGAGGCGATAAACCTAAATTGGATCTAATTGGTTACGAACTTCAAGAAATGGGATATTCTCTTTCTCCCAACGCCATTTATGTCAGCACTATGCGTCAATGGTTACAAGAAGCAGGGGTATTTGAGAAAACATACGAGATTAACTGGGATCGAGTTTATGACATTTTAGAACTTGATAAAGATTATATCGATGAGATTTACACTCTTACCGCAGAGCAAAAATATTTTCTATTAGCAATGCTCCAGATGAGTATTATAGAGCTAACCAAATGGAATGACATTGCTAACTACGCGGTGAGCGTTTATAAAGTAAGGTTTCCCTCAAAGTCATTTGTTAAGGATATTATTCAACCCTTAGTAGAATTAGGTTTAATTGAAACTGAGAAAACTACGGGCGGACGTGGTGCTAAACCGAATTTGGTTAAACTGACTGAAAAAGCACAGCGAGAATTACTTTGTAAACTGTTAGCATCTATTGCAGACATGACAGAAATTTCTCAAACTGAGCTAAATCGCAGTTTTGAAGATGTTGTTAATGACTTAGATCGTCCAGATAAACATATTAAAGGTAAAGCCCTAGAATTGTTAGCAATTTGGATGATTCGCTTGACGAGTCTTCGATTCACGAAATGGCGGAAACGAGACTATGAAACTGGGCAAGGGGAAGTAGATGTTTTAGCTGCATCGGATCGCTTTGTCTATCACCGTTGGCAAATTCAGTGCAAAAACACCAAACGAGTAGATGTTGAAGTGTTAGCTAAAGAAGTAGGCATGACATTTGTTACTGGCGCTGATGTGGTAATGATCGTTACTACTGGTGAGTTTACTAGAGATGCTTTCCAGTACGCTTATCGTATGATGGAAGTATCCCGTTACTATATGGTGCTGATTCAAAAAGAAGATATTGAGGCGATTAAAGAAGATCGAACTAACATTATCAAAATTCTCGATCGCCGCGCAAGGCGTGTATTTGCTAAGAAGGAGCTAGGGTTAACTGATAATGCAGTTGATGAGATTGAAATAGAAGAAGATTCTCTAACAGAGTTTGATAGAACATTTGAAGAAGAATAGGTGTAGAGTGGGTCATATTAAATCCGTGTTTAATACTGCCTTGACAATGGAGCCCGCACTTGCCATCGGTGTTCCCGAAAGATAGCGGACTACCCTTTGGGAAGGCTAAGCGCTGACGCGAACGCTTACGGTTGTGCCGTTGTGAATTCAACTGCCGAGTCCGATGGCGATTTTTTCACGCAGATTTGGAGCCGACTGCTTTCTCCCGAGTCAGCAAACGTGCCAGCACGCCAGCGATCGCCCTTAAGATAGAGGGATGAAATTCCACCCCAAAAGTTTAGCCAGTTGGCTAGGAAATCCAATGACATCGAATGGTTTAGCGATCGCACCCGCTACTTGATATTTTTGCAGAATTTGAGGGTCTAGCCACCGAGCTTTCGCACTCACTAATACCACGGGAATAGCTTGAGTTTGTGAGTTGTTTCTCAATACTTCTAGAAACATAAAACCATCCATTTCGGGCATTGAGATATCGAGTAATATCGCATCGGGACGAGCGAGTGCTGCTCTTTGCAATCCTTCTAACGCAGAACTCACAGCTAAGACATTCCAGCCAGCTAAATCTTCCAGACAGAATTGGACAATATCTCGCACGTTACGTTCATCTTCAATTACTAATATAGTTTTTGTGGTCATAGATACCACGGATGCACTGTTCATTTAATTAGATGTTAAGTAATGTAACGGTTGGGATTCCAATTCTAACTCTCGTTCGCATATTTGAGAAAACACAAAATTTGAATTATTTAGATAAACGGGAATTCTTGATGGTTGAATGGCTTTTTTTTTGAATAGCCGAATTAGCAAAACATTTTCCTTTAATTCAGCCGAAGCGGTTTGAGGATCGACGGGATGGGGAAGCGGAATCAAAGTTTTAAACTGACCGGGATGGAAATAACCATCTACTCCTGTTTCTTCACTCAATCTACCTTGAAGTAAAAGAGTTTCCTGACTGACTTGAATTTCTATATTGTTAATATCAATATCAGCCATCAAAACTTCGAGCGAGACTCTTTTAGCGGTTTCGCGAATGGTAATTTCCGTTGGGGCTACTTCGCTTGTATTGCCGATCCACAGGGTTGATTGCTGGCAAGCTTGCATAAAGCTTGCCAATGAATTGAGCATCGATTCATTAAAACAATCTAATTTTTGGAGCCAATTCCAGTAAATCGAGTTCATGTCTTTTTTTACCTTAACTTTATAATCGGACTGATTGATGAATTTGTGAAGTAAATAACTTCTACCCGAACATCAAAATCTTAGCTGCCAAAAATACAAAACTGATAAAGATGAAAAGGTTTTAACAAAAATTAAACTTTGGTTTGCTTACCAGGGAGCGATCCCAATTTCTTTAGCGCTTTGTTCTAGTTGCTGCCAAAGATTTTCCATTTTTTGAAAAGCTTCAATTGGTGAAATTTTTCCGGCTGTTTCTAAATTGCAGAGATAACTGATGCTCTGAGCGAATTTTTGGAGATTGGCATTAAAGATTAAGTCAACTGAATTCTCTGATTTCCAAGTACTCTGATAAGGTTGCTCAATAGGTTCTCTGGCCATCACTTTCAACGCGATTTTTTTCTTCAAATATGGTGAGCTTGGCTGGCTGACAGCGTTTGATAACTGCTTTGATTTCTTTTGCCCCCTCTTTTTCTAAATCTTCCACGTAACCCGGTCGTAAATTTTCCGCTTCTTGCGGATGTTCAAAAGGGCCGAAGTAATACTTACAAAAAGGCTCATTTGTGGTAATTTCTACCCACCAATTCCCTTTGCCAAATGATGGCAAATTCAAAACGAGTTTTTTTGTCATCATAATGCTCGCACGAGAAGTAATTGAATTGAATTGAATGAAAATATAAGCTAGTTTCAGGGGGTAGGAGAGTAGGAATTTATACCAAATCCAGGTTATTTACCTCTTTTACGATCTAGGGAATGAATTTCGTCAAAACCTTCTTTTAGAAGGTTTTGACGACTCAACATAAAAAGGGGCTTTTTTTACCCGGATTTGGGATAAGGGATGGGCTAGCTCTAATATCGAAAATCTAAAATCGATTGACCCGGTTTAGGCTGATACCCATGAACCAAAAGATAAATCAAAAAAATAAAAAACTGATGAAGATAGAGGATTATAACAAAAACTTAATATTTTTCTGAAGAAACTCGCAAATAAAAATAGCTTTGGAAAGCATGAATAATAAAGTATCGAGGATGAAAAATTTACTTAGAACACTTAACTTTACAGCAGATTCTATTTGCGTGAAGTATATAGCGATCCTAAATGAATTGCGGACGACTAAACCCCGCCCAACCCTCCCCTTGGTAAGAGCAGGGCTAAGGCGGGGTTGATTACTTAAATACGATCGCTATAGAAACCTGGTTCGGAGTGTACCGCATTCACCTGAAAAGCGCTCATCATCACAAAAACGGGAGATCCGCAAAATAGTCAACGGAACAGTGCTTGAGTGAAATGCGATAATTTACGACCAACCCAGGATTTTGGCGACTTCATCGCCGATCGTAATCGGATCGAAAGGTTTGGTAATCACTCCGGCAATTCCCATTTGAGCAAAACGAGCGCGATCGCTTGGCAAAACTTTGGCCGTTAGCACTACTACTGGAATCGCTCGGCTGGCTTGATTTGCCTGAAGTTCTTCATAAACTGTAAACCCATCCATATCAGGCATTGATATATCTAACAGGATGGCATCAATTGCTGCTGCTTCTTCGCGAACGAGTTTCAGAGCTTCTTGCCCCGATTTAGCGCTCAGCGTTGCCCATCCTGCCAAATCTTCCAAGCAAGCTTGCACTAGTTCGCGCAGACGTTCTTCGTCATCCACTATTAATACTTGTTTAGTAATCATAATTTAGGGGCAGGGAGAAGGGGGAAGGAGGGAAAGGGGATAAGAAGAAAAATTGTTGAGAAATATTTTTATACGCACCCGCCGATCTGTTCAATTGTTAGCTGCTTTTTGAGTTCATTATATTCAGTCAAAATATAAAGTTAAAGCTCATTATTTTGCTTTGATGGCAGTGGCAACGTGAAATTAAACGTACTGCCGATACCCAGAGTACTTTCAGCCCAGATGCGTCCGCCATGTCGATCGATAATACTGCGACAAATGGCCAGTCCCAAGCCAGTTCCTCCTTTATCGCGAGAATCCGAGGCATCCACTTGTTGAAATCTGCCGAAAATCGCTTCTAATTTATCGGCGGGAATACCCCTACCCCGATCGCTAACTTGGAACAATACCAGACCGTTTTGTCGTCGAGCTTGCAAAGTAATAGTAGTATCGGGAGGGGAAAATTTAATCCCATTAGTCAGCAGATTGGTGAGTACTTGCACGATCGCATCCGACGCCGCCCAAACTTCCACATCGGTAGGATGGATCGATAAAGTGATATTTTGCGGCAAAGCGATCCCTTGCACTGCATTTACAGCTTGCTGCATCAAATCAGCGGCTTTGCAAGTAGTTTTCTCTAAGATCGCTCGACCCGACTCTAAGCGTTCTAAATCGAGAATATCGTTGACTAAGCGCACTAAGCGTTCGCTATCGATGGCGGCGATCTCGATCAAGCGTTTGACCTTCTCTGGCTTGTTGTCGTACATTCCCGATTGCAGCAATCCCAAAGATGCTCGAATGGCAGTCAGCGGGGTGCGGAGTTCGTGGCTGACAATGCCAAGAAACTCATTTTTCATCTGCTCGATTTTGCGTCGTTCGGTAATGTCTTCGCCAATACCGATCGTGCCGATCGCATTTCCGGCTAAATCTCTCAATAGCGTATTGTTCCAAGCAATAAACCTTTGTTCTCCCGATTTGGTAACGATAAAATTCTGATAGTAAGTATGAGCGTTCGATGTTAATATTTCGGAAAATATCTTTTGAATTTGTGGGCGATCGGCAGGGGATATAAAAGTTTCAAACCAGTTCAGACCCAATACTTCCGATTCGGCGTAACCGGTAATTTGCAAGCAGAAAGGATTAACGTAATTGAGAGTACCGTTGAGATCGAGTCCGACTACTGCTAATTGCACGTTTTCCAGCAAAAATCGCCAGCGTCTCTCCGCTTCTTGCAGCTTTGCTTGTGCCTGTTTGCGCTCGGTCATATCTTTAATCAGCCACCGAATCCCGATCGGTCGATCCTCTCCATCGCGGATCGTCGAAAGGGTGACCGTAGCGGGGAATGAATTGCCGCCGTGCGGTTGAATGGTTAACTCGTAGGTTAACTGACTCAAACATTGGTTTAAATGCGTCCGAAATAGAGAACGATCCTGCTTGGCAATGTAGATAGATAATGCCTTGCGAACTAATGCAGGGGGATTGACCCCTAATAGCATACCTGCGGCTTGATTGGCTTCTTGAATCACGCCGTTTGAATCCGTGACTAGATAACCATCTGGGGCAAAGTTAAACAGGTCTTGATATCGCTGTTGTTCCAATTGCGCCGCTAATGCAATCGTTTCTAATTGTTCGTGGCTGTTCCTCAGTTCTTCCTCGGAAATTTGCAGTGTTTCTAGAGTAGTTTGCAATTCTTGATTGATTAGTTCCAACTTATTTGTCTGCTCTAGTAAGCGGGCATTAGCTTGTTGAAGGGCTTGTTCGCTATGTTTGCGATCGGTAATTTCGAGTAAAATCGTTCCCACGGCGATCGGCTGTTGGGCTTGTGCAAAAATCGGAAAGCAAGAAACCAACCAGTAACGCGACAATTCAGGCTGATTTGCATTAGAAGCAGATAATTCTTCCGTGCTGATCGGTTGTCCCGTCTCCATCACGCTGTTAAGCAGTGGCATCAATTTTTTACCCAGCTGCGATAACAGTTCTGGTTGGGTTGATTCTAAAAGTGTTTGGATAGAGCAGCCGTTAATATCGGCTAATGCTCGGTTGCTCTTGAGATAGTGCAAGTTTCGATCGTGAATCGATAGCCCGATATGGGCAGCAGATGCGGCATTAAAGAAACTATCTAATAGTTTTTCTCTTTGAATTAGCTGTTGTTGTAGCTGTTCTTTTTGAATTAGTTCTTGTTGCAGGAGAGCGTTGACCTGCGTTAGTTCTGCCGTTCGTTGCGCTACCCTTTGTTCCAGTTGGGCATTCATTTGTTGCAGCGAGATCTCCGTTTGTTTGCGATCGGTAATATCCGTCGCCAGTCCAGCAACGCGATACGGTTCACCCGCTTCGTCGTAGACGAAAGAGGAACGATCGTAAATCCAACGAATCGAACCGTCGGGACGGATGATGCGGTATTCTTCCTGAAAATCTGCCCGTCCGTTCAGTAGGAGATCGAAAGCATCGGAAACGCGATCGCGATCGTCCGGGTGAATGGCGTCGATAAATGAAAGCGGATTTTGATAAAGAGTTTTGGCAGAACGCTGCCAGATCACTTCGTATGTCCCATTGATGTAGAGAAGTTCGCCGTAATCTGCGGTATATAGATAGAAAACTTCTTGAATATTTTCTGCCAGTTGGCGAAATTTCCGTTCGTTTTCTCGCAGAGCAGCTTCCGTTTCCCGACGTTGCCCTAATTCTATTTGTAATCGTTCTACCAGCGTGCCCTGCTGAATCGCAATACCCGCTTGCGTTGCTAGCTGTCGCATCAGAGCAATTTCTGAAGGTTGCCACGAACGAGGTTCCGCACAGTGATGAGCGATCAGTAATCCCCACAGTTCCCCGCCTTGAACGATCGGAACGACCAAATTTGCCCTTACTTGGAAATTCGCTAGCAGTTCCAAGTGACAAGCATCGATTTCCTCTGTGTAGATATCTGATATGGCGGTTACTAAACCTTGCTTATAGGGTTCGACATATCGATCGTTAAAGCAAGGGTCATTGATTTGCGTAGATAAAATGGCTCTCCATTCCGCTCCGACTGATTCTACGATTACCGTTCCGCTCCAATCACGCCCAAATTGGAAGATGATGACGCGATCGACCTGAAGAAACTGGCGGACTTCTTCTACCGTGGTTTGGAGAATTTCAGCTAAATTGAGCGATCTTCGGATGTGCTGGCTAATTTCCATGACGATTCGTTGTTGCTGGTATTGCTGATGCAGCAGAATTTCTGCCTGCTTCTCATCATCAATATTTACGATCGTGCCGGTCATTCGCACGGGTCGCCCTGCCGAATCATAAAAAGCTCGTCCCCTTCCTTCCAGCCAGTGAATGCTGCCATCCGCCCAAACAACCCGAAATTCTTGCTCGTAGTGGCGGCGATCTTGCAGCGCCCGTTGTATGGTTTGTGTTACTTCCTCCCGATCGTCCGGATGCACGCAGGCTTCAAATGTTTCATATCTGCCATCAAAGGTTCCCGGAACTAAGCCGAATAGCTGCTCGTGTTCCGGCGACCATTTAATTTCTCCGGTGACCGTATTCCAGTTCCAGATGCCCATTTGAGCCGCAGACAGCGCCATCGCCAGTTGTTCGGCATTCTCTCGCGCTACTTGCTGACTGAGTTGGGCGATCTTTTTCTTGCTCTCCAGAAGATGGCTGGTGAGTAAATTAATTACTAACGCCACCAATAGGAAAATACTCAAGCGCAATACATCTCCCGGTGGCTCGATCCGAAATTGATGGGGAGGAAAAATAAAGAAATATCTAATAGCGATCGTCGAAAGAACGATCGTCATCATTCCCGGTCGGAAACCACCGTACCAGGTACTAACAATGATGGCGATGTAAAAAAGCGGACTAATAATTGGCGACACGATCGGTTCTAGCCAGAGGGTCAGCAATAGAGCGATCGCGGTCGAGCCAATCGAAACTACGTAAGGCAAAAATCGCCGATCGAATCTCATCGCTATCTTAATCTTCCCGGCTCTTTAATTTACTTATTTTTCTACTCTCTACCCCGAAAAGTATTTGTCAGCTTCAACCAAATATGTTAGTACCAATTTTCTAAAAAAGCTTGCTTTCTGTCATCAAGCGAGACATTGGGAACGATCCCCAAGTGCAGGGATGGCAAGGCTTATTTATCGTGATAAGAGAAAATTTATAATAGTTTGGTGCAATTAAGAATGCCTTAACTCAGATCTTGCACCTGGCATATCACCTTAGTTTCTTGCCAATAGCTAAACTGGAAAACCTATATTTTTCGTTAAGAAACCCGGTTTCTTAGGTCTTGTTGAGAATGGTGCAAGATGTGAGTTAACCGCCTTGACGGTTGCTATAATTTAGTTTTCATTCTTCATCCTTCAGACTTCATCCTTCAGACTTCATCCTTCATCCTTAAGACTTCTGCAAAATATACATTTCGGTTAGCACTCAATCTTACTATCGAAAGACCCGACCAAACACATCCAATACTCATACTAGATATAGAAGCGCTTCTAAATTTGAAATTCATAAATCTGGAAAGGAGTTTAATATGAGTATTGAAGATCGGCTAAACGCTATTGCCAAAAATGTGGAAGGCAAAGTGCAAGAAGCGATGAGCGAAGTTACTGGCGATCCCAAAGATAAAGTAGAAGGTCAAGCCAAGCAAGAGCAAGCAGCTGCTATGCACGCCAAAGAAGACCTCAAAGATAGAGCAAAAGAATTTATCGACAGAGCATAGTTTAAGGAATTAAAGATTACTGCTGCCTTCATCCAGCAAATTAAAAACTTGCTGGATTTTTTCATATTTATAGCAAATTCCTGTCACCTGAAGTACAGGATAAAAAACCGGTTTCTTGAATAAACCGGGTTTTTATGTGCCAAATTTACCAGGAAAGCGCTGTAATTACAAAACAACTGGCTTTTCTAATAAGCTGTTTGTCAATAAAAAATTACAGCAAATGCCAGTTTTTGTGAAATACGGGATACAAACCCGATTTCTGTATGCTGAATTTTTTGACTACTGAGGACGGATGGAAGTTTCGGCATTTGGTGAATTTTTCTTACCATTTTTACTAGAGGCAGAAGTTTGACCGCTCAAACTGCGGAAATATATGCCACCAATAGTAGACAAAAACACTAAATAACCCACGGTTTGCACTAGATAAAGTTTGTCAGGATAACCGAAAAGGGTATGGAGTATGATGCCGGGAAACTTGTTTTGTGGCAAAATTTGGGTAGCGTTCCAAACCATTGGCCCTAAAATGCAAGAAGGATTTTTAGAAAATCTTTCGTAGTAAAAACAAATTGATTCAGAAGCGCGATCGACTTGCGATAAATTTCTCATCGCCTCATCAAAATCTGCTAAAGATGAGACAACTAAACCCGCCACGATCAGGAGTAATAAAACTCCCATAATTTGAAAGAATTGGCGGATGTTAATTTTAACGCCCCATTTAAATAACAGTACGCCAATCCCAGCGGCTACTGCTAATCCACCCAGCGATCCGAAAGCGGGAATTAAACCTTGTTGAAATTTGGCAACTATAAACAAAACTGTCTCAAAGCCTTCTCGTAAAACAGCGATGAAAATTAGGGTAAAAACCCCCCATCCAGCCACAGTTTCTTGTTTGAGCGCAGCATTGACAGAACCCTCAATTTGTGATTTGAGAGATTTGGCTTGTTGGGTCATCCAGATCAGCATCCAACTCAGCATGGCGATCGCAGCTACCCCAAACGCCGCTTCTAACAATGGCTCGATTATAGAGGTGTACTGGGGATTTAATGACCCTACCAACTGAAATAGCCAGCCAAATAACACGCCTACCAGCGCACTGGCGACAATCCCAGCTAATATTCCCGCATAAACCCAAGGGTTAAGTTGGCTTTGCTTGGCTTTTTTCAATAAAGCCAATACAATTCCTACGACTAAAGCTGCTTCTACGCCTTCTCGCAGGGTAATAAAAAAAGTTGGTAGGGCAGAACTAAAATCCATAATTAATTTTTCATTTGTTATTGGTCATTTGTTATTGGTCATTTGTTATTGGTCATTAGTCATTGGTCATTTGTTATTCGTTAGTGTTTTTGATGAGAATAAAAATAGTAAATCACCAAACACAAATGACTAATGACTAATGACAATTAACTGAAATCTCGCAACATTTTTTTGATTTCTATGTTGTGCATTTCTTCTTGCCCAATCATGGTGCGGGCAAATTCTTCTAGATAAACGCTGGCATCCTCAACTGTATCTAGCAAAGATTTATAAAGCTCTAAAGCTTTTCTTTCATGGGCTAGGCTTTCTTCTAAAATATCCCGCACGGTATGCTTATAAGTCTCTTCCATAGGAGCGATCCGCAAAGTGGGATGACCTTCTAAACCGGTGAGAATTTCTCCTACTTGTTGAGCATGAGTTAAGGACTCAGTTGCCTGTAATTTGAAGAATTCTACAATGGGAATTCGGTTGGGGCCAGTTACCATTAGGGAATAATGGGTATAACGCACCACACCTGCCAATTCAAATTCCATAATGCTATTTAGCAGGCCGGTCGCTTTTTTTATGTCTAGTTCTCTCATCATAAATGGGAATGGGGAATGGGGAATGGGGCATTGGTTAGTAGATAGTTTTTATTGATAAGTTTTAACTGACTACTAACCACAAATTACTAACTCTTAATCGTTACTTTTTGAGTATTTAGCTCAATTGCGTTAATCAACTCGGACACTCGATCGGGAGTTAGCACTGGTGCGCTGGGAGGAATCACGGAGGGCCAAGCTTTGGTTAACTCAGCCATATTGGTTTCAATGGCTTTGTGAGCATCGGGATACTCTTTTACCATTTGGTCGGCGATCCCTTTGTAAAGGTCGTTGGCATAGGTGACGAAGCCGCGAGAGTCTTGATACTCGATGGCTGCCGTTACTTTGCCATTTGCGATCGCAGCCCCGTACTCGGCCTTCGCTGCATCCAGCAATCCGTTTATTACCTTTAGCACAAATTCAGGTGAATTTCTTTGTGTTTGGGGTATTCCTTGGATCGCCGCATCTACCGCCTGCATGGAATTGCCAAACTCGGTAGTAATTTTGGCGTCTTTCGGTTTTGATTTTACTAAATCTTGCAAACTAATTAAATTTGTCTTGAATTCTTTAACATTTCGCTCGTTTAATTGGTCTTCTACATCTACATAAATTTCTTCAACCGGGTGTCCGATGTGAGGTTCGGCTTGTTTTGGTTGTTGCTGTTCGAGCAATTCTCTTGCCACTAAAAGATGTCCCTTCATCAACCCCAGTTTGGTCATGTAATCAACATCTTTCGCTTCACCAGTGAGGACAATATCTTCAATTGTCACCATATCTTTAACTTGGTCAAACTGTTCTTGGGTGATGACTTGTTTAGATACTAATTCCTCGATTTTTCCGTAAGGTCGATTTGATTGTATTTTGTTAGATAGGGCTGGTACGCCTAATTTGGCTTCTAGTTTATCTAATTCTGACAAAATAGCCGTATTAATATTGATTTTCGGCTTTCCAGTATGACCGGTGGTGTGGCTGACTGTTTCTGTAGTGCCAGCATTGGGCGAAGCAGCTGGGGTTGAGGTACTCTGTACGTTGTTTTGGTTGCCGCCACAAGAAGTCAGGGTAACTAAACTGGCGATCGAAAAAGCAAAAGACAAGGAACGAAAAGTAGACATCTGGTTAACCCACAAAATTTTTAGTAAGTAAGACTGGCAGGCACTCCGAGAAATTTCCCAATTGCCTGCTTTTGCAAAGATTTTTTGCAATGGTATTTTATTGAAGCTTTGTGTAATTCATCATTTTCTAGTTAATGAGAAAATTTGTCAACTTTGCGGGAAAATTTAGGCATCGAGCATTGGGGAGCGGGCATTGGGGATTTTGGCGATCGTTCTCTTGCTCTGAGACTTATTGCAAATATTTTTAATCAATCTAGTCGATCTCTAAGTCCTAACCTTTCGATTAGCCAATCACCTCAAATTCACCCATGCAGCCGTGTTCGGCGATCGCATCTTGATGGGGATGGAACATATACTTACCGGGATAGCGAAAAGCAAATTCCAGAATGTGGCGTTCGGCTACTCCCATCGTAATTACATCGGTTTTCTCAGAAGGAGTGAGAGTCATCCCGGTGCGATAAACATCAAAGAAGTTAGCGTGTAAATGAAATGTCGCCGCCGCCTCGAATTCAATCATGTTGAGGACGTACAACCGAATTAGCTGATCTTTATAAATAGGGATGGGGTGGTGCATATAATAATGCGGCAACCCATTAAAAGCATAAAGTTCGTTGCGATCGTCGTCGTTGATATCGTAGCCGGACATGATCAGCACCATCTCATCGGCTGGAGGACGCCCACCGGGAGGATCGATGACGAACATCCCGTAAAGTCCTTTCCCTATATGGCGAGTTACCGGTTCGACGTGGCAGTGATAAAGATGGAGTCCATAAGGTTCGGCATCGAATTCATAAATGGTAGCTTTACCATGCGCGATCGGTTTTACTCCATCCATTTCGGAGGGGTGAACGCCGTGAAAGTGCAGTGAGTGGGAATGTCCGCCTTTGTTGTAAAAGAGAACTCGAATGCGATCGCCTTCTTGCGCCCGTAAAGTTGGCCCAGGCACTCGCCCGTTACAATTCCAAGTATTAAAAGTAACAGCGCTATTCAGTTGTAAAGTAGAAGTTTCTGCCGTTATCCGAAATTCGCGGATCGTCCTGCCATTTTCTCGCTTAACAGTGCCGTAGTCGAAGTCCCGCAGCATCGCCATCGGACTAATGCTATTGCCAAAACTAGGTGTATCGCCAGGTAGGGGCGGCACTTTCACTTGAGGAATTCGTTTGGCGGTTAATGTTTGCAATGCTACAGCAGCACCAGCCATACCGATCCCGCCTGCCAATCCCAGTTGCAATAGTTGGCGGCGACTCCAAGGTTTTCCTTTTTCTGGCAGGAGGTGATTACCCATCTCATTTTCGATCTCGATTAGACTAGGATATTATTGCAAATTTTTACTAAAAAAAATCTACTACCGATCGCAATTTAGCAAGCTATATCAGTCAAAAGTGACATATTATCAGCTTTTGTATCCTTGATTAAATAATTAGCAAATAGCTTTTAACGCTAAAACATATCAATAAATTTAAGATAAGAGCGATCTAATCCACCATCTGTGTAGCCTACGGCAAGGCGATCGCCTACATCTGTGGACATCTGTGGTAAAAAATTCCTTAATGATGATGACTTACCTGATGATGCGGTACTGATACAACTGGTGTCGGTGCATCTTTTAGTACGCAGTAAGGACGACTGTAACTTAAGGGTAACTCTAAAGAATGTTGAATTAAGAAATCGCGATCGCTCATTACTTGTTCGGTTTTACCATCAAAGACGACTTCACCCTGACTGAGAACAACCGTGCGATCGCAAAGTTCCAGTGCCATATCCAGATCGTGAGTAGCAATCAGTTGAGTTAAAGGTAAACTTTGCAACAATTGAATTAATTGACGACGAGAACGAGGATCTAATTGAGCGGAAGGTTCGTCAAAAACCAACACTTGGGGGTTCATTGCTAACACCCCTGCGATCGCGATCCGTTTCTTCTCTCCTCCAGACAAATTATCCGTATTTCGCTTACTATAACGCTCCGGATCGATGCTAACGGCTGTCATTGCTTGCACGACTCGGTTTGTCAGTTCCCTACCTCGCAAACCCTGATTCATTGGGCCAAAAGCGACATCTTCCCAAACCGTAGGCATAAACAATTGATTATCGGGGTTTTGAAATACTAAACCCACAAAGTTGCGAATTTCCCGTAAATTTTGCGGATTTACTACCCAATCTCCTATTTTTATCTCTCCTTCTTGAGGGATCAAAATACCGTTAAGATGCAATTGCAAAGTTGATTTTCCCGAACCATTAGCCCCAATTAATGCTACTCGTTCGTTGGCTCTAATTGATAAGTTAATACCCCTAAGAGCTTGGGTACCATCGGGGTAAGTATAACTGAGATTTTCAATAAATATCGGGTTATGGTGCATGGGAGAAGAGGCAGGGGAGCAGGGGAGCAAGGGAGCAGGAATTGGGAGTTACAAGGTGGTAATTCTGAATTCTGAATTCTGAGTTCTGAATTCTGACTTCTAGATTTTAAAATAAGTAAACTGCTTGTCCGAGCAAAGTTAAAATAAGAGTTAAAGTTAAAGCTATGAAGTCTTTTTTTCCACTGGGAGGAACGTCCAGCACGGGGGGTACACCTCGATAACCTCGTGCTAGCATAGCTTGATAAACGCGATCGCCTCTTTCGTAAGTGCGAATAAATAAGACTCCCATCATGTTGCCAATCACCTGACGATGCCAACTGCTATTACCTGTTAAATTGCGAGAGGCAGCAGCGCGACGCATCGCATTAAATTCGCCGACAAGTACGTTAATATATCGATACATAGATGCCAAAATCGCCACTAATAAAGGAGGAGTTTTTAAGGCTACTAAACCATTTAATAAAGCAGAAATTGAAGTTGTTAAAGTAAGCAAATTTAGCATTAATAGAGATAATAGAGCTTTGGTAGTGACGCTACCCAATACGATTAAACCTTCGCTGGTAATTTCGATCGCACCCCAAGCAAAGACTACCTCACCCCCCCGACGGAATAAAGTACCTAACAGCACCACGGCAATAAAAGCAAATTCAACGGCGATTCGTTTTAGCAGTACTGGCAGAGTTACCCGGCTGAGTAAGATTAGCGTCGATACTCCTAGTCCGTAAATTGCCCAAGTCCACCAACGTCCGTTTGGCGTGAGGGCGATCGCAAATACAAGTAAAAGGGTACATAAGATGCGGGTACGAGGTGCGATGGAATGCCAAATGGTTGCGTGTTTGCTATCGACATCTAGTTGAAAAGCATTGACGTGCAGTAACATCTAACGATTTTAGATTTGGGATTTGGGATTTGGGATTACACCTGTTAGAAAAGTCGATCGTATATCTGAAGATTATTTACGATCGAATATTCTATGACTGATGTTAAGAAGGATCGGAATTGGTTGAGACATCATCATCACTAGAAGATGAAGCAGAATTGCGAATAGCCACCTTGCCAATACCCCAAGCTAAACCAAAGGTTGCTAAAGTGCCGATCAATCCTGCTAAAGGAGTGGCTACTCCTTCGGGGACTCCTCTCAATGCGTATTCTTCAAATACATGATAAAAAGGTAATTTTTTGGCTGGTGCATCTTCGATCGCGCGATCTTCAAATTCCAAATCTTGAGAAACTCTATCTAGTCCATCCGGATCTGAACTGGCGAAGGGAGAAACAAAAATGGCAATTAGCAATGCCACGCCTAAACCAGCAATCACGAAGGCACGGTTGCGTTGACGATCGAGTTCCATACTCATAATGTTAATTCCTATCTAAATTAACGATGTGAAAGATGGCCGGATGTGGAGGAAACTGCTTTTCTAGGCGGATCGAATAACAAATCCGGTCGATTTTTCCAAACAAAACTCACGGCGATGACTGTTATTAGCGCTTCGCCAATGCCAATTAATACGTGCCAAAAAGCCATTGCCGAAATCGCTATTCCCAAGGGGACAGTACCGGACACCGCAAGTTGAATTGCGGTTAAAATAGCTGCCACGAATACGCTAGTCCAAGCAGCAACGGCAGTAGCGATCGACATTCCCCGCCAACTATTGCGACCGATGCTATATCTAATCACTTTGTATAAGTAGTAACCAACAAATGTGCCGATTAATCCCATATTAGTGATGTTGGCTCCCAGTACTGTGAGTCCGCCATCTTGAAACAAGACTGCTTGCACGATGAATACTACTGCCATTACTAATGACCCAGCCCAAGGGCCAAGTAGTATTGCCGCTAAGGTTCCACCTAACAAGTGACCGGATGTACCGCCCGGTATGGGAAAGTTGATCATTTGGGCGGCAAAGATAAAGGCAGCGCAAACTCCCATCAGGGGAACTGCCCGTTCTTGGTATTCTGCTTTCACTTGAGAGAGGGATAAGGCAATTAAACCAATGGCAAGCACCCAGGTGACGAAAATAACGGGTAGGCTTAAGAAGCCGTCTGGTATGTGTAAGGCTAACTGGGGTTGCATTACCCAGTGCAGTAAGTTGGTAAACCCAATATTAAAGGGCGCGATGATATTCATATTTAGTAACTACTCTTTTCTCTTTTTTGCACCCAGCTTAGTAAGTATAGGTGTAACCTTTTAATAAAACCTCTCTTAGCTAAAAAAATCAATCCTATAGGGGGGTATTTAATAATTAATTCAACATTAAGCTCTAATTTGGCCTATTTTGATTGAAATATCCCTGTGGATAGATGTGATAGGGAATTGCTGTTAAACAGGCATTTACAACTTTCAATTAACTGAATTCCGACAACGGGATTGAAACTATCGACCTTAGTGGCGGTTTTTTATGATGTGAACTACCCACATTGTACCGTTAAGTCGGTGTGGGCTTCTGGTACATTATTAATGTTTCCAGAATTTGCTTCGCGGTACTATTAATAAATCCTTTCAACTAATAGAATCCCGCAACGGAACTGTAGCTTTGTCTAAAGCTGATTGAAGAGGAATTTTTAATCATTTAATTACTATGGGAAAGGGAAGAGACATAGCTGATTACATCTCTACGAAGTTAAATAGATTATTTTGCCAGGAAAAGATGCAGCCCCGGTACGGTAGATAAATCGCCAGGAACAAAATTTAACCCTCGGTAGTTCTTGTTACATTTTGGATGTGGGCTTGAGAAACAGCCAGCTGATAAAGAAGAAGGAAGCAGTAAATAACTGCATGATGTCGATCGCGGATAAATAACCGTCAGCTAAGGCAGCGATCGTGCGATCGGTAATGCCAAACAGCCACGATGAAATCCCCACAAGCCAAATCCCGCTTTTGAGGTTGTTTAAAAAGGTGGAAAGTTCCGATGATTCCTGCTGGTTATTCATGGCTTGAGTTTTTTTAAGGTCGATCGGACATAGCGATGCGATCGCTTAGCCTTCTTTATGTTAAGAAATATTTTTTTTACTTGCCATATTTCTCAAGATATACATTAAAAACGGTAGCTAAAATTACCTTTCAGTAGGAAGACTGGGATATATCATATAAAGGACAAAGCCGACTGCACACCTTTTTCGCTCAAAATGGTTTGTTCTTTTTTAACCTGAATACCGAACTAGGTTAGACTTAAATTAGAAAATATTAAGTTGTTTATTAAAATATTGATTTTTTCGGCAACAAGGGCTAATCTAAAAAATTAGAGTTTTTTACTATTTTTGTAAAAAAAAGTAGCTAGTGCAAGAAGTATTAAAAGCATTCTTGCTTGTAAAAAAAATGTCATAAAATGTAATAGCACAAACAAATAAGAAAATTTATGTTATTTAATAGCGCTACGTTTATAATTTTCTTTCTAATTACTTTTTTTATTTACTATTTACCTTTTGTTCGGAACTTCCAAGTAATAATTTTGATTATTGCTAGTTTAATATTTTATGCTTGGAGTTCGCCCACTCTATTGATTTTATTATTAATTTCGATATCCCTGAATGTAATTATTAGCTTTCGAGTGGCTCATGACAAAAAAAACAAGCGCCTATTTTGGGCAGTAATAGGAGTAATTATCAACTTATTAATTTTATCTTTATTTAAATATGGCTCTTTAATTACCCATTTGTTTATCGATACTTTTTCTTATAATCGACCAGAAGAAGGTATCATTGCCTTACTGTTACACTTACCACTTCCCATCGGTATTTCTTTTTATACATTTGAAGGAATTAGTTTGGTCATAGATGTGATGCGCCAGAGAGACAAAGATTTAGAACAAAACAACTTTGTAAGCTCAAATTTGCTAGAACACTTCCTTAATACTTCTTTCTTTATAGCTTTCTTCCCCCACTTGATTGCAGGGCCAATACTAAAAGCACGTCAATTCTATCCACAAATAAGTATCAAATATTTTAAAAATATAAATTGGTATGTAGTATTCAATTCATTAGTTGTTGGCTATTTTTTAAAAATGGTAGTAGCTGATAATTTAAAAGATTACACTTTCTGGATTGCTTACCCCTACTACCAAGGATTGGGAACTATCACAAATTTATGCTTATTATTTGGCTATTCTATGCAAATATTTGCAGATTTTGCGGGTTATTCCTTGATAGCTATTGGTTTAGGTGCTTCCCTCGGTTATAGTCTTCCAGATAACTTTAATTTTCCTTATATTTCTCGCTCGATAGCTGAATTCTGGAGACGTTGGCATATTTCTTTATCAACTTGGTTGCGAGATTATTTATACATTTCCTTGGGTGGTAATCGGAAAGGAAAAGTAAGAACCTATATTAATTTAATGATCGTGATGACACTTGGGGGACTCTGGCATGGAGCAGCTTGGAGTTATGCCGTCTGGGGAATTTTTCACGGGATTGGATTGGCGATAGAAAGATTTTTAGGATTAGATAACCGTGAAAAGAATCTTACTGAAAATTCAAAATTTACTTGGAAAAACATTTTATTAGATTACTTGCAAATTCTGGCCGTATTCTCATTTGTTTCCTTAGGCTGGCTTTTGTTCAAGTTACCTCGTTTTGAAGAAGCATTAGATTTCCTAGTCAGTTTATTTCAAGATGTAGAACTAACTCCCCAACTAAGCAAAATAATCCCAGTGATGATTTTTTCTTTGCCAGTTATTATTTATCACATACCCCATTTGCCTCACTTACAAAAAAGTGAAGTAGATAATAACTACTTGCCTAAAAATGCTTGGTGGATTCTTTGTAAAGAAGTCGCAATTGGTATAATGCTTGCAGCTATATTATTGAATAGCGGTAATTCAGACGAATTTATTTACTTCCAGTTTTGAAAAAAGCTTTAGTTTATTAGGCTATCAATCTAGAGGGGGCAATTTGGTGATGCAACAGACAACGAATTTTTCTGTTACTTTGTCTTGATTTTAACTGGTTACCAGTTAAAATTTATATTGGTTAATTATAATTGATAAATGTAAATGGGTAGATGTTGATGAACACATTTTCTGATAAAATTACAAAATTCATTAAGAATCGTCAATTAACGTCTATTCTAAGAGCATTATTAGTCAGTGTTTTTTTGCTGACTTTATATCATGGTTTAGTTTCTGGCGGCATGATACAGCCTAGTAATGGGTTTAGTCAATGGGAAACAAACGTAATTAAAATTCAACGTTATGTTTATAATAATAAACATAATTTAAGAATGATTTTAGTAGGTAGCTCAATTGCTGCTCGGATTAAACCCGAATATATTGGCAATAATGTAGCTAATCTAGCGATGTCAGCACTTTCTAGTCAAACAGGTTTAGAGATAATTAAAAGAAGTAAATTTAAACCATCTATACTATTGATTGAACTGAATCATACAATTCAAAGAGAAATTAGTAATAAGATAATAGATTCTGTTTATCAACCAGCATTATATTGGCTCCGGTTTTATTTTCCTATGTTTCGGCAAGAATATCAACCAGTTAGTACTTTTTTAGAACAAGTCAAAAAAATCAATAATCAATCCAGTATGGAAGAAGACGTAAGTAATAAGGAAACAGAAAAAATTAATTGGCGGTTGAGAGAAGAATTAATTAGCCGTACTGCTAATGGTTGGAGGCAACCTTTGTCTAAAGAAATAGAGGAAAAAATTAGAAAAGAAGCGGAGTATATTAAAAAGCAAATATCAGAGATTAAAAAATTTAATGTAAAAATTGTTTTATTCAACGTACCGGGAGAAATGCGAGTAGAGCAAACTATTTATCAACAACAAGTGCAAAAACTTCTTAAGGAGCTTTTTCCTCCGGATACTTTTGAATGGTTGCCACAACCGCCATCTCAAGAGTGGAAGACTAGGGATGGTATCCACTTAACGGTTGCTCATGCTAAAAAGTATGCTGCCTTTGTCAGGCAAGAATTACTAAATACAGCTTTTTAGATAGATCGGTACTGCTAGCAAACGTCGCTAATTAGTAATCAGCTAATGGCATGAAGTCCATTGGCTCATAATGTTGTGTTTGCATTTGGGCTGCTATTTACCATAGTATGATCGAATCCCGATCCACTGGTGAACTGAATCTGAATGACGATCGCAATTGATTTCGGAACTAGCAACACGGTAATTACTCGCTGGAACCCAGTCACCCAAAAGCCAGAAACCTTAAGCTTACCCGGCGTCTCGGTTCAGATGAGTCAGAACCCGCCTTTAATTCCCAGCCTGCTCTATGTAGAAGATGCCTCCTCCGGTAAAGTGGTAGTGGGGCAAGCAGTGCGCGATCGCGGTTTGGATCTCAAAACCGATCCCCGCTTTTTTCGCAGTTTTAAACGAGGAATTGGCGCAGAGATTCAAGGTTTTCTGCCCGAATTAGATGGAAAAATCGTTACTTTTGAACAAGTGGGAGAATGGTTTCTCACTCACTTAATTGAAAAAGTACAAACAGTCTCCCCAGATGTGGGAGAATCTTTAATCTTGACTGTTCCGGTAGATAGTTTTGAAGCTTACCGTTACTGGTTGGGAAAAGTTTGTCAATCTCTCCCAGTACAACAAGTGCGGATGTTAGACGAACCCACTGCCGCTGCTTTAGGCTACGGAATGGGAGATAGTCAAATTCTGTTAGTAATAGATTTTGGTGGCGGTACGCTGGATCTTTCTCTAGTACGGTTAGATACGACAGTTAGCAAAAAACCCCTTGGCTTTATTCTCAAATGGGGTGAAAAATCCTTAGCAGAATCTTCCGGACAAAAGCCAAAAACTGCCCGCGTTTTGGCAAAAGCAGGTCAAAATTTAGGCGGTTCCGATATTGATAATTGGGTGATAGATTACTTTGCCAAAACTCAAGGTTTGACTACTACTCCTTTAACTACTCGTTTGGCAGAACGATTGAAAATTCAGTTGTCTTTGCAAAGAAGCGGACGAGAAGTTTATTTTAATGATGAAACTCTCGATAGTTACGAGTTGGAGTTAGATCGCGATCGCTTTGAAGAGATATTGAAAGAACATCAGTTTTTTGATAAACTCGATGAGTCGATGAATCAAGTGCTTCAGCAAGCGCGACGACAAGGAATCGAAGTTTCTGACATTGATGCGGTTTTGTTAGTCGGCGGTACTGTGCAAATCCCATCTGTGCAAACTTGGGTGCAGCAATATTTTGATCATAAAAAGATTCGCTGCGAACGACCTTTTGAAGCGATCGCCCAAGGTGCCTTACAATTAACCCAAGGCATTGAACTAAAAGATTTTCTCTATCACAGTTACGGTATTCGTTATTGGGATCGTCGTCATAGCAAGCACAACTGGCATCCTTTAATTAAAGCCGGTCAACCTTATCCGATGAGCGAACCAGTAGAATTAACTTTGGGTGCTTCTGTGGAAAATCAGCCCAGCATTGAATTAATTATTGGTGAGTTGGGTGCTGAATCAACCACTGGTATGGAAGTTTATTTTGATGGCGATCGTTTAATTACTCGTAGTTTGACAGGCGATCGCACTCAAGTCAAACCTCTAAATGACAGAGAAGGTGCGCGTACTATCGCCCAACTCACACCCCCAGGTTATCCGGGAAGCGATCGCATCAGAATCTTGTTTCAGGTGGATAGCGATCGCTTTTTGCGAATGACCGTCAAAGATATCCTAACCAAAGAAACTCTCTTAGACGATCGACCAGTAGTTCAACTCAGCTAAAGGATGAAGTCTGAAGGATGAAATATATAATGAAGCGTGTATTTTTTATACTTCAACCTTTATCCTTCATCCTTTATCCTTTTTACCGGACTACTACTTTTGTACCAACACCAGCCCAACTATATAACCGACGGGATGCGCTTACTGGTAAATTAACGCAGCCGTGACTAACTGGCGTACCAAATCGGTTATGCCAATAAGCACCGTGAATGGCATAGCCACCAGAATAAAACATGGTATAGGGAACGTTAGGCGCTACGTAACCCCTTCCCCGCATTGTCTTAGCGCGATACTTCCGTTGAATGCTAAATACGCCACGACGAGTGGGAGTAGCGGATTTACCACTGGAAATCCGGCTAGAATAAACCACTCTGCCATTTTCCCAAGCAATTAACCGTTGCTTTGCTAGGTTAACCTCGATCCAGCGTCCTCTACCTCTTGCCCGCACTGCTTTTGCTTTGTTGCGTTTAGCGCGGCGTGCTTTTGTACCAACTGTTCTAGTAATTCTACTTTGACTGACTTGGGTTTGTCTTCCCGATCGCGATGCAGCCTCCGCAGGCGTTGACCACGAAAATAAAGCCACCAATACCAAAACCAAACCAGCCCAAAAAGTCCCAGAGCGCCGTAACCAAGCAGAGCGAATGATATTTTCCATAGTTCACTTCCTCCTGGGTTCTAGGTTACTGCATAAACTCACGAACGCCAATTAAAAATTAAACATAAAACGTTAAAAATTGAAAACAAAAAAGAAAAAACTTTTTATATTTGTTTGCGATCGATCGAATATCAGCACAGTAGACTGCCAGATTAATTTCGCTAGTTTGTCATTTGCTAGAAACCCGGTTTTTTAGAAAAACCGGGTTTCTTAAATCCATCAAAATTGTGATGGCGGACTACTAGTAGCGACAGCAATTCGCCAACAGCTACTACCCACTACCAGCTTTAACGATATAATTAACAACTTGCCAATCAATAATGCACGACGATCGGCGTTCCTACAGTAGCCCAATCGAACAACCATTCTGCATGATCCGGAGCTACATTAGTGCAACCATGACTAACTGGCGTGCCAAATTTGTTATGCCAGTAAGCACCGTGAATGGCGTAGCCTCCATGATAGTACATAGTATGAGGCACGTTGCTTACATCGTATCCCGGCCCTACCATTCTGGTAGATTCGTACTTAGTTTTAACGGCAAAAGTACCGATGGGTGTGGGGGTAGATCTTTTACCAGTGGAAACTACGACAGCATAAACTGGATTTGTACCTTCCCAGGCGATCAGGCGTTGACTTGATAAGTCTATTTGAATCCAACGTTGATTGGTTTGTTGTAAACTCAAAATTTTCTCTGCTATCTTCTGTTTGAGAGCTTTGTTGGCGAGAGAATTTTGTGGTTTTACGGAACTAACAGACCGTTTTGGAATATAGCGAGTAGTTGATTTTCTGCGGACTGCATATGTCACTCGCGACTTTGGTCGATCGCGATTGACGGAATTTTTCCGGACTGCATAAGTAACGCGCGGTTTAGGTTGATAGCGATTGACAGATTGTTTTCTAACTCTGTAAGTTACTCGCGGTCTTGGTTGATTAGCAACAGATGTGGTTGCGGTTGAAGAATTAACCTGCGATTTTGGTCTTGACCAAGCTGACAAGCTAGTTAAAGTTACTATAGCACTAAGCAATAAAGCGCTTGAGCAACGTAACCAAAAAGAAGAAAAAACTTTTGGCACTATCGAATCCTCCTCACGGCAGAAAATTTGCATCCTACCGCTTTATTTAACAAATTGATGTGAGCAGTAAGGGCTTATTTCTTTGTTATGGTAGATCGATTATTTGATTTAGTCTGTAACTGTTGCATTAATTTTATCGCTCTTTGTGAAATCGCTTCCCAATTCCCAGCCGCGATTAATTTCTGAGGAAATAAATCGCCTGCTAGTCCAACAGCAAATGCACCTGCTTGCAAAAATTCCGTAGCATTTTCTAGGGTTACTCCACCAGTGGGAATCAATGGGATATGTCCCAGTGGCCCTTGCAAACTGCGGATATAATTTACTCCTCCCACTGCTTGAATGGGAAACACTTTGACACAACTGGCTCCCATTTGCCATGCGGTGACAATTTCTGTTGGTGAGAGCGCCCCTGGAACGATCGGTATCCCCACATCTAGCGCCGTCCGAATCAAAGCTGGGTCAACGTGAGGGGTAAAGAGAAATTGGGCACCAGCTGCTAACGCCTGCTGCATCTGATTTAAGTTTAGCAGGGTACCGGTGCCGATCGTACAGTTTGGTAATTCGGAACGTAATTTCGCAATCAATTCTTGTGGTTTGTCACTATTCCAAGTTATTTCGATCGAGTTGATTCCACCAGAGGCAGCAGCTAGAGCCATTTGATAACCGATTTCTAGATTTTCGGCTCGAATCACCGCGATCGCTCGCTGTTGCTGCAACAATCTTAGCCAACACTCATTAGACATTCTTTGCATCTACTTTTGGGCATACCCCGTATATTAAAGCTTTTAGATAATTTATTTAAACCTAAATTACTTTTGAAATATTCCTGACTGGGTTTGCTCTATCCTTTTGGTTAATATAGCGATCCTAAATGAATTGCGAACAACTAAACCCCTCCCAACCCTCCCCTTGGTAAGGGGAGGGCTAGGGTGGGGTTGATTACTTAAATAGGATCGCTATACATTAGAATCGTTAACTCAATAAATCCTCATAACTTAATAATTAATCAATCTCTAGAACGATGGACTGTTAGAAAATATTTGCTACCTTATTCTTTGTGAAATGAGTTGAGAAAAGATAAAATGATTCTTTTTCCTGTAGAAAAATTTTATCCCAATTATCGGAGAAAGCTTTTTGGTGGAGACGACATCAAAAATCTAGACGTATACGCCAGTCCTACCGATCGGAAGCTAGGTGTAGTAAAAGATGCTTTAGTAGATGGAAATGGTATTTTCCGATATTTAGTAATCGACTTGAAATTTGGGGAAATTAGCAAACAAATTTTAGTTCCCGTAACTAGTTCTCTGGTTGATTACAATGAAAGACGAGTTTACGTGCATCAACTTAATCGAGAAAAAATTAAAGCACTCCCTGAATATAACGAAACAACACAAGTTGACGAAACTTACCGCCAACAAGTGGAACGCATTTTTAATTCTCTGGTTTCCATGAGTTAAGAAATATTAAGCATTTAAAAAGGTAATTATCACGCCTAAACATGGCTGATTTTGCCTGCTTTATATCCAATGACATAGTAAGTAAGTACTCAAAAATAACATCAGTATCCTTCCCTAGCAAGAGGCAGATAAAATCACCCATTATCTAGCATATTTGTGTAGATAATACGAGGGACAAAAGAATGGCTCTTGCAAAAATAGCAGATTTCTATCCCAATTACCAAAACGAACTTTTTGATGGAGAAGATATCAAAGGAATCGATGTCTATTCCGATCTAAATAACGAAAAAATTGGTTCCGTAACGGATGTGTTAGTTGATGACGATAGCGGTCGGATTCGTTATTTTGTAATCGATACGGGATTTTGGATTTTCGGTAAGAAAATATTACTGCCAGTTGGTCGTTCCCGCGTTGACGCCAACCAACAACGCATTTATGCAGTAGGTTTGACCAAAGACCAAGCCGAAAATTTACCTGAATTCAACGACTTAGAACGAGTTGACTACGATTATGAAGACCAGGTAAGAGGAGTTTATAGTCCTGCAACTACTGCACAAACAGATTATGCAGCATCCGATCGCAATAGCTACGATTACGATCGACAACCAAATCTGTACGGTACGAACCAACAAGACCACCAAACCATCAAACTCTACGAAGAACGCCTGATTGCTAACAAACAACGCCGCAAAGCAGGGGAAGTAGCGGTTGGTAAGCACGTTGAAACCGAGACTGCTAGAGTTTCCGTCCCGGTAGAAAAAGAACGAGTGATCGTTGAGCGGACTACTCCCGTAGATGCCGGCAGACCAGTTGCGCCTGGTGAAGCGAACTTCCGGGAGGGAGAAATCGCACACATGGATATTTATGAAGAAACTGCTGATGTTCGTAAAGAAGCCTACGTGCGTGAAGAAGTAAACGTTCGTAAAGAAGTCGATCGCGACACTGTAAATGCACAAGAAACGATTCGTCGCGAAGAATTAGATATCGACGCAGCGGGTAATCCAATTGTGGACAAATCCCTTAATAGATAGCATTTCAAACTGATTGAAGAAGGATTCAGAAGCCAGAATACTGAATACTAAATTCTGACTCCTGAATTCTATTTAGATAAGTTCTCTAGTGTTTTTGTACCCTCTCCCCAATGTTGGGGGAGAGGGAATCGTCTATTTGATCGAAAAATAATTCAGCAGTGACCATTTAGCTAGATAGCATCAATAGCTGGGTTGTTATTCCTACTGATTGGCTCTCCCGTTTTGGTGATGATAATAGAAACTTATCTAATCGTAGGGTGGGTTAGGCACGGGCGATCGTTTCAGTACTTTCAAGCAATAATTAAGTTCCGGGCCGTAACCCACTATCCCACCTATCTGTAACATATATAAACATTTTCCACCATAAACCCGAAAGACCCTAATTTTTCTTTTGTCAGTACGATGGCTTGGTTAATATCTAAGTAAATGCTTGGCATAAATAAAAAATATCGATTGAAAACTTTCGATATTTCTATTGTAAAAAATCTTTAAAAATCTAAGTGAATAGAACGGTTCAGTCTCAAGGAAGATGAAACAAGCTAATAAAAAAAATAGCATAAAAATATAAATTCCTCAAAAAGGAGATTAAAAATATGGCACTTTTGAAATTAAATGAATTCGATCCTAACTACCGAGAAACTTTTGAAGGTGATGACGTAAAAGGATTCGACGTATACACGGAAAGAGAAGAAAAAGTTGGCACGGTTAGCGATGTTTTAGTTGATGAAGATGGTCATTTTCGCTATTTAGTAGTAGACTTAGGTTTTTGGATTTTTGGCAAGAAAGTTTTACTGCCCGTTGGCCTTTCCCGCATCGACTATAATGCAGACCGGGTATATGCGATGAACATGAGTAGAGAACAAGCAGAAAACTTACCCGAATATAGCGATCGCACCGTTGCTGACTACGATTATGAAGAAAGAGTAAGAAACGTTTATCGTACTCCTTTTAATCGCACGTCCAGCGATTTCGTACCGCCAGTCGAAGCATCCGCGCCCGTAGAAGCAGGCTATACTAGTTTCGATCGCAATGACTACACCTACGATCGCGAACCCAACTTATTTGGCATGAACGATCGCGATCATCAAACTTTCAGACTTTATGAAGAAAGATTGATTGCTAATAAAAACCGCTACAAAGCAGGGGAAGTAACGGTTGGCAAACACATCGAAACCGAAACCGCTCGCGTGTCAGTTCCCGTAGAAAAAGAAAGAGTAGTAATCGAGCGTACTACTCCTATAGATAGCGGAAGAGCAGTTGCTCCCGGTGAAGTTAATTTCCAAGAAGGCGAAGTAGCACGCATCGAAGTCTACGAAGAAACCCCAGACATTCGCAAAGAAGCTTTTGTTCGCGAAGAAGTTAAAGTTAGGAAAGTAGTAGATCGGGATACCGTAGATGCTGAAGAAACTATCCGTCGGGAAGAATTAGATATCAACACCGATGGTAATCCCATTATCGGTTCCGATCGCATCCCATCTGACCGAATTTAAGCAAGTTTTTCCATCTTAA
This sequence comes from Leptolyngbyaceae cyanobacterium, assembly GCA_036703985.1. Taxonomy (GTDB): domain Bacteria; phylum Cyanobacteriota; class Cyanobacteriia; order Cyanobacteriales; family Aerosakkonemataceae; genus DATNQN01. Next base: position 18,850 of record DATNQN010000021.1, on the reverse strand, counting down.
GTAACTAAGTGCTAACGTGCAGGCGGGGCAAAACAAAAGCTCTGCCTGTGCTTTTAAAAAAACCATCATATCAGTTGTTAAATCTTTTACATCAATTTACCAACCGGAACAATGACTAATCAACCATCTGCGAAAAATAAACCAGGAGAACTATCCAAAAATAGCCTGCGGATTAAAGTTCTATTGGATAAGCTCAGAACTAAGCTGAAAAATTTTGCTGTCCGCGATAACGAAGGAAATTTGGTAGGGCGACTAAAAAGCGTACATCTTGATAGCTTGCGTCGGCTAAATTTAGTAATCTCTGAAGGGGAGAGAGAAGTTTCTCACCTATTTTTATTAAGAAGCAATCACATCAAGCAAGTAGATTATACCAACCAAACCATTTTCCTGGATATTCACCAAATAAACATTCCAGATTTAGCTGAATATAGACCTTTCCCAACTCCTGAAATGCCCTTTTCCGAAAACTCAATAGAAGCATCTCAAGAGCAGTTTAGTCAGGTTAACGATGTTAACTCCTATGCCGAGCAAATGCCCGCTCCCTCCGAATCAACAGACAACTTAGATTTCACCGATAACGAAGAAAACTTGGCTGATGATTCCCTATCAGATGTAGTGGAAGAAGAGGCGATCCGTTTACTGGAAGAACGGCTGGTAGTTAATCTGAATAAACGGAAAGTCGGTGAAGTAGTTGTCCGCAAAGAAGTGGAAACTCGCATGGTAGAAGTGCCAGTGCAGTATGAAAAATTGATTGTCGAGCAAGTTGGGCCAGAACAAAAACGACTTGCAGAAATTGATTTGAGCCAACCGGATATTTCCGGTTTGGCAATGTCTGCAACCGATCGTTCAGATTCAGACAATCAACTGACAGCCAAGGGTGTGTTTACTTCTCCCAAAACTGCCAGCTTGTTGTTAGATGCCATTGCCAGACAAAAAAATCACGGTTGCCAAACGGTAAGAGTAGAGATAGTTCTAGAAAATCCAGAACATCAAAAAACTTACCAAGAATGGTTCGATCGCTGTTCTGGTACTTAATCTTGATGCCCGATCGCAAAAACAACCAAACCATAAAAAAGGAAAATGGGAATTGTCAAGTTCCTGCTTTTCCTTTTTTATTGTGGAAGATTGAAGCTGTCTCGTGGAGCCAGTCACCGCGAAGCTTGGCGCTGGGAGTATGTCAAACAACAGTTTCTGCGATCGCGTTTGAAAAAGTTGCACAACTAAAATAATTCGTGCTATATTGATAAAGCCGTGAAGGACGCATAGCTCAGTTGGTTAGAGCGCCACGTTGACATCGTGGAGGCCACTGGTTCGAGTCCAGTTGTGTCCATATTTTTTAAAGCATTGTGTAGTAAGCAATGTACAAATTGCTGAGATTGCTTACTTATTAACTTCTCTCAAATTTCCCTCAAACTATTCTGAGAATAGTTTTGAGGCGATCGATGTAGGCGACAATGCAACATTGTTTGGAAAGCGATGGGATAGGAATTTGAAGTCAATTTCAGATCCGGATCGGTTAGCATTTTGTTAACTGGCTTGCTTCTGTTGCTGTTTCTGCTGTAAAAATTCCGCAAAGTCACGAACTTCAGCCACTAAATCATCCGATAAATTATCTAACACTGCTGTTAAATGTTCGCGAACTCCCATCGTTTCACGAGCAGGAATTGTTAAAACTAATTGATGAGGATAAACAGTTTCTACCCCGATTGTCTCCATAAACGAAGATGATTTTTTAAAATATTAATCACCTCTATTTCTTTTATTAAATCTAGATCGACTTGATTGATACCATCTTCTTCCATATTTTTAAATAAAATCGTAAAAGCACCAGCACCTAACCCTGATTGCGGCCACATCCGATAACAAGGAATACTAGTTAAATGAGATTGGTAATCGGCTAAGAGGGGAACTTCTACTGGTGCAAATTGGGGAAATTTCTTCAAAAGCCATTCCGCAACTTGTTCGTTTTCCTGCGGTGAATAAGTACAAGTCATATAAGCAAGATAGCCTTGCGGTGCGACAATTTTTGCTGAATTGGCAATAATTCTTTTTTGGCGATTAGCGCATTTATTAATATTAGCTTCGTGAAAACATCCGGCGGCTGTATCCCCTTTTGCTAATAAAGATTGTCCGGAACAAGGGGCATCTACAATTACTAGATTACTCGTACTTGCAAATGATTCGGCCAGAATGCTGGAATCGCGATTTAAAACCACGCTAGGAGAAATTTGACAGCGTTTTAAATTAGAAATCAGCATTCCCAGCCGTTTACCAATGACTTCGTTAGTAATTAACAAATTTGGTGATAATGCTTGCCAAGCAAAAATGCTTTTCCCTCCAGGTGCGGCACACATATCGAAAACTAAGTCTATCGGGGAAGAAATAGTTAACAGAGTAGAAGCGGCAAACACGGAAGAGAAATCTAAACAATAATAATAACCTTCTTCGTGTAATTGATGTTGACCGGGTTTGGTTCCTAAAGATATGCGATCGACAAATTTCGGTTGCCAAGAAATCGGCGTTTCTATGGTAAAGGGCAGGTTATCCGGTTTGGCTCGACACCAAAGAATACTAGAATTATAAAATTGAGGATTTATCAATGCGTCAATAAATTTTTCTCGTTCTGTTTGGTCTTCAAACAAACGACGACTGATTTTGAGTAACAAGTTAGAAGGCTTTTCCATTAGCAGATGTGTTGATAACTGTCACATCTTAACGGAAAAAAAGGATGTCCAAATTTCAAATATATAGGTAATTTTAGAAGCTCTCGCTCAAGAACCAAACTCTTCAGGTCGTCCCGATCCTGGGAAACCGATCGCACTTAGCAGCACTCGTCCTTTTAACTTAAAAGCCGATCGCTCAGCTATCAAGGGACAAATGCCCTATGGCCAAGTTACCTATGGACTGGAAGCCGATCGTTTCCCAGAAGATCGACGGGAACAAATTAATCAGGATATCGGACAAACTCAAAGCGGCCAAGAGAGACAGCCGGGAAAAAGCATACCTTTTGTGTTGGAAGTGGAGGTGAACGCCCAAGGCAATGCCGTTCCCGTTAGCTGGTGGGTACGCGATCGCAATTATCGCTTTCACTCATCCCGCTTCATTTGCCAAGTCGCACCCAGCGCCGCGCCAGCACCCGCGATCAACCCAGTGCTCATACCCTGAATGGTTTTCAGAACCGGATCTTCAGTCAGGCATTGACTGGTAGTGTTTTCCGCTTGCCAACACTGATTACTTTGGGCCCAACTAGCCGTTCCTCCCAGCACCACACCGATCGCGCTACAAGCCACAATATAAAGGAAGAAGCGATTTACTTTTCTATCCGTAGGGCGATGTCTTTTTCTGTCCATAGATGGATGTAACTTTTGAGACTGTTCAATTAGTTAGCTCTAATATATTCTGCCCAAAAAACGGAAAAATGCGATCGTTGCTTCTTTAACAAATCTAAACATACCTTAGTTGAAAACAATTTTACAAACCGTTGAGCCAGATTGAGCCTGAGTTAAACAGAATGGAGGATCGACAAAAATCTAAACATCAAATCCTGTACTTGCTGAAAATGCAAGGCCCTCAGACAGCCACCGCTTTGGCAGAGCAGTTGCAAATCTCTCCAATGGCTGTTCGCCAGCATTTACAAGCATTACAGGCGATGCAACAAGTCACCTATCAACAACAGCGGCGTCCGTTGGGGCGTCCGGTCAAATTGTGGCAACTGACAGAACAGTGTACTAATAGTTTTCCCGATAGTCACGGAGATTTAATGGTTGATTTGCTTTTGGGAGTAGAAACCATTTTTGGCCGAGAGGGACTCGAAAAGCTGTTAGCGGAACGCACCCAAAGACAAATCGAGAACTACTCGGCGCGTTTATCTGAATTTTCCACCATCAAAGATTGGCGGGAGAGAGTCGCGGCGCTGGCTTGTTTGCGCGATCGAGAAGGGTACATGGCTGAAGCAATCGAACAGCCAGATGGCACTTTGCTTTTAGTAGAAAATCACTGTCCGATTCGTTCTGCCGCCGCTAGCTGTCAACTGTTATGCCATTGCGAACAGGAAATGTTCAATTCGGTGTTAGGGGATGTATCGATCCAGCGAGTAGAACATAGTTTGCAGGGAGATCGTCGCTGTGCTTATTTAATCGGCGATCGATCGCTTTAGTAAGCAGCACTTCCCGCATAATATTCTCAGCAAAACCACCCCGTCTTTTAAGAGGCGGGGTTTATGATTTTTAACATATTCCTATTTAAATTTACCGCTCTTGAGAGCAAAAACTTTGGCACCAACCCTGGCTGAAGCCAGTTAGCATTACTAATAATGGTAAGCTTTTTCTAGTAACTCTAAACTATAGCGCTCCTATTTAAATAATCAACCCCACCCTAGCCCTCCCCTTACCAAGGGGAGGGTTGGGAGGGGTTTAGTTGTTCGCAATTCATTTAGGATCGCTATAGTAGGCTATTTTAATAAATCTATCATGAAAAATCTGGTGATTATCTGTGTTGATGATGAAGAAACTATTTTGAATAGTTTGAAGGTTGAATTAAAAAGAGAACTGGGAGAACGATTTACTATTGAAACAGCTATTGACGGTGAAGAAGCTTTAGAATTATTAGCAGAATTACTAGAAGATGGATATGAAGTTCCTCTGGTGATTTCCGATTATATTATGCCAGTGATTAAAGGGGATGCTTTATTAAGCCATATTCATAAAATTTCCCCCAAAACACGGAAAATCATGCTCACTGGGCAAGCCGATGTAGAAACAGTCAGTAAAGCTATTAAATATGCCAACCTTTACCGTTATATTGCTAAACCTTGGGAACATGAAGATTTAATTTTAACTGCTAAAGAAGCAATTCGTAGCTATTTACAAGATAAAGATTTAGCCGAAAAAAATGCTCAACTGCAACAACTGAACGAACAACTAGAAAATCTAGTAGAACAACGAACCGTCGCACTGCGCCTGTCAGAAGAAAAATTTGCCAAAGCTTTTCGCTGTACCCCCCATGCGATTACCATTACTTCTTTCAATAGTGGGAAACATATCGAAGTTAATGACGCTTTCTGCGAAATGATCGGTTACGCCCTTGAAGAAATCATTGGCAGAACCGCAGTAGAATTAAATTTATGGGTAAATCTAGAAGACCGATATGAATTATTTAATTTACTAAAATCAGCAAGGTGCGTTCGTAATTTTGAATTTAAATTTCAGACTAAATTAGGTGAAATAAAAACGGCTTTATTGTCAGCCGAAACGATCGATATCAATGAAGAAAAATGCGTCATTTCCGTCAGTCAAGATATTACATATCGAAAGCAAGCTGAAATTGCTTTACAGAAAGCCAAAGAAACTGCTGAAATAGCAAACCAAGCAAAAAGCCAATTTCTGGCTAAAATGAGCCACGAATTGCGTACTCCTCTTAATGCTATCTTGGGATTCACTCAAATCATGGCTCGTGGCAATTCTTTAACAGAAGAACAACAAGAATATCTCAAAATTATTAATCGCAGTGGCGAACATTTATTAGCACTCATTAATGATGTTTTATCGATGGCGAAAATAGAATCAGGCCAAATCGATGTCAATGCAAGTAACTTTGATTTATATCAGTTATTGTTCTCAATTGAAGAAATGCTTAAAATTAAAGCTAATGCCAAAGGTTTACAGCTGAAATTTGAACGGGATTGCAATGTTCCTAAATATATCGAAACAGACGAAGGTAAACTGCGCCAAGTTCTCATTAATCTCCTCGGTAACTCGCTCAAATTTACTCAATTTGGCAGCGTTATATTGCGATCGAAAGTTGCCGAATATAGCGGACAATCAAATAATGAAGCAAATATATCAATAGATAATACAACACCGCATCAGTTAGATCGATCGAATACCCAGCAATTCGTGAAAATTATTTTTGAAGTAGAAGATACTGGCCCTGGAATTTCTCCAGAAGAAATATTAACTTTATTTAAACCTTTCGTCCAAACCGAAACAGGTCGCAAATCGATGCAAGGAACTGGCTTAGGTTTATCGATTAGCAAACAATTTATCAAATTAATGGGTGGAGATATTGCGGTTAACAGTCAACTAAGTAAAGGAACCACCTTTACATTTGATATTTTAGCTAAAGTAGCATCCCAAGAACCTACGGCTGCTACCTTTACCAGCCGACGCGCGATCGCATTAAAACCCAATCAACTGACCTATCGCATTTTAATAGTTGAAGATATCCAAGAAAATCGCCAATTATTAGTAAAATTGCTCTCTCCATTGGGTTTTGCAGTAAAAGAGGCAGAAAATGGTCAAGAAGCAGTAGACTTGTGGAAAAGTTGGAAACCCCATCTAATATGGATGGATATACAAATGCCAGTGATGAATGGATATGAAGCGACTAGACAAATTAAACAATTATTAGCAAAAGAATCCGAATCAATATCATCTGCAAATCCACGCACTGTAATTATTGCCCTCACCGCTAGCGCGTTTGAAGAAGAAAAATCACTAATTCTAGAAGCCGGCTGTGACGATTTTTTACCTAAACCTTTTCGTTCGGAAATACTGCTTGAAAAATTAGGCAAGTATTTAGGTGTGGAGTATATCTACGAAGAAGACTTGTCATCTAATTTAACTAGTTCACAATCCCAAAACAAACCCCTTACAGTCGATGATTTAAGTATAATGCCTAGAGAATGGATTGAAAAATTACATCAAGCCGCACTGACAGTTGACGATAGCGAAGCTGTTCAATTGATTCAAGAAATACCCGATCGTGCCGGAGAACTAGCTAATACTTTAACCAACTTAGTGGAAAACTTTCGGATGGACGCCATCTTTGAAGTCACGGAAGAGTATATTAATACCCATTTTTCAACCGAATGCAATCCTTAAATTCTTAAATCATCAAACAGGGTTTAATCGCTGGGAATCATGCTATTAATATTTCCTAATTGAGCACGGTAGCTTACTCGATCGCATTCTTCAGCTACTTGGAGATCGAAGTATACCTAAGAATTAGGAAACGAAGATCTTTACAAAAATCATCGCACCCGCCTAAAAAGTAGCTTTTGGATGGCTGATAAATCTCAATCCTATTTACTTTTTGGAATGAGTTATGAAGGTAAAGTTTTCTACCGTGCTATGTAATGTTTTTTTATTTGAGTAACCTAGTTACTCGCACATCGTACTCGATGCCTTGTGAATGCTCGTTTCTCGCTTGTACTCGCGCCATTAAATCCGCTTTCTGCCTGGACTCTGCATCAATTTCGTACCGTGATGTTCCTATATGGAAAGCATTGGTAGCCTGGTCAGCGTACTCTTTAATATCTACCAACACTTCGTAAGTGTGAACCATTTTGGGGCCTCCTCGTTAATGCAAACGATGGAATACACAATTTAGTATATGTACATCAGAGGTATTAGTCCTGAAAGCAATACAATTCTTATCAACTGATTATCATCTATCTACCATAACAGTTAATTTCATGCTTGTTCTCTATGAAGATATTAAGATAACCTCAATCTTTTGTAATTATATACTTTAAAAAATTTGCAAAATATAATTTTATGTTAATACTTATTAAGAAATAGTTTACAAAACCATAAAAATTTAACACGCCTTCAACTGGAGTTCCTTCGACGAACTCCAGTTGAAACCTAGATCGATTCAGAATTCAGAAGTTTAGACCCCTAAAAATTCCTTTTTCGATCGTATTTACCTAATATGAAGATAGTAGGGCAACCTTGCATAAATTCCGAAAGGATCGTTCAAGCTTCCCAGTATATCTATGTTTTCCCGTAATTGTTGATAAGGAGCGTTGAGAGAGCCAAATAGAGGGTCTTTATTCGCGTTTTGGTCATTATTTTGGATGCTACTACCCAACAAATTTTTCAGCAATCTTTCTTCCAAACTACGGCTTTTTTGATATTGTTTAACCTCCCAATCTTCACCCAATTTAGCTGTCTTAGCTGCATGAGCGATCGCCCGATCTAAGCCACCAATTTCATCCACCAGACCAATTTCTTTTGCTGCCAAGCCAGACCATACCCGTCCTTGAGCAATTTCCTGTACTTTGTTTTGAGGTAGCTTGCGCGATTCTGCTACTTTGCCGACAAATTGATAGTAGATGCGGTTTACAGAGCTTTGATAAATTGATAACTCTTCAGGAGTTTTCGGTCGTGAAATAGTTTGTGAATCGGCATATTTTCCCGTTTTTACCACATCCCAACTAATCCCATTATTAGTAGCTAATTTTTGGACATTGAGCAGCATTCCAAACACGCCTATCGAACCAGTAATTGTATTTGGCTCGGCAAAAATTCGATTGGCATAAGTGGAGATCCAATAACCCCCAGAAGCCGCTACATTTCCCATTGAAACTACGACTGGTTTTTTCTCGCGAATCAGCCTGACTTCTCGCTGAATTATTTCTGAGGCGGTAGCACTCCCACCCGGACTATTCACCCGCAGTACCACAGCCTTGATATCATCATCCAGTCGCATTTGGCGCAGTTGGCTAGCTAAACGATCGCCTCCTACCTGCCTCAAGCTACCTTGACCGCTAACGATTTCTCCCTCCGCATAAATCACCCCTATTTTATTTTTAGAACTCCGCTCCGTACCGACTAATTTATCAGAAACATTTCCATAAGCACTTAAGTCAATTTGCCGAAAAGATTTATCTTCCTTTTTACTTTCGGTTAGCTTTTTTAAGTCAGCCACTACTTCATCGTAATAAGCCACTTTATCTACCAAGCGATTTTTCCGAGCTTGGTCAGCCATCAACAAACCTTGATTATTTGCGATCGCCTGCACTTGCTGCGGAGTTAATTTCCGATTTTTGGCAACCGTGACGCGAAACTCACCCCAAATATCATTTAACAATTTTTGAATTTGTTGGCGATTTTCCGGACTCAATTTGGTTAACACAAATGGCTCAACAGCCGATTTATACTTTCCTACCCGGATTACTTGTACCCCAATACCGTACTTTTCAAATGCACCGGTCAAAAACATGGTTTCCGAACGCAAACCATTCAATTCCATCATACCCAATGGGTTAACCACCACCGTATCCGCCACCGAACCTAAATAATAAGTAGGTTCATCCCAATCAACATCGTAAGCAATGATTTTTTTGCCAGCAGCTTTAAATTTTTCCAAGGCTTGTCTTACTTCTTTAAGAGTGGCAAAACCAGAACTAATCCCAGATGATTCTCCACTCCCATCTAAGTAAATCCCAATAATTCTTTTATCTTTTGTAGCCTTATCTATAGTATCTAAAACCGTGCGAAGAGTAATTGATTCTCCATCTTTTTCACCGGATATCGCTTTTTGAACCAGTTCGCCAGTTCCTGAAGAAGGATTTGTATCGGTAATTCTGGTAGACATATCAAAAACCAATACCGACTTATCTTTAACTTGCGGTTCTGTATTTTTAGTAGCGACAGCAACTAACAAAAAAATTAGTCCCCCCGTTCCTAAACCTAACAAAATTAGTAAACTTACTAAGTTGGCAAAAGTGTACTTGAGAAAATCGCGCATACTTTTAGTGGTTATTTGTTATTGGTTATTGGTTATTTGTTAGTGGAAGAGATTTTTCCCACTAACTCCTAACTCTTAACGCTACTATCCTAGCTTGTGCAAAGCTCCAGAAGCTTTCAGATCTGATAGATTAGCGTTGCCCGTGCAGAATAAAACCGTCGTAATTTCAGCCATTAACACATTAACTAAAGCGTGCAAAGCATCTATTGATTTTGCCGCTGCTTGTAAAAATGGCAATGCCATACCAGCAATATCGGCTCCCAGCGCGATCGCTTTCGCCGCATCCAAGCCATTTCGCAGTCCGCCAGACGCAATTAAAGGCACGCTGGGAGCAATCGTGCGAATGCTTTCGATACACTCAGCAGTTGGGATTCCCCAATCGGCAAAAGTTGCCCCTAAACGTCGCTGCATCGCATCTTTTGCCCGTTCGCTCTCCACCATTGCCCAAGAAGTACCACCCGCACCAGCTACATCGATCGCAGCTACTCCAGCATAAATTAACTTCTGCGCCATCCCTGCCGAAATCCCGTTACCCACTTCTTTGGCAATTACCGGCACTGGCAACTTCTTGCACAGCATAGCAATTTTTTCCAATAAACCTTTAAAATTTGTATCTCCTTTAGTTTGCACGCATTCTTGTAAAACATTCAAATGTAAAATCAAGGCATCTGCTTCTAATAAATCAATTACTCGCAAGCATTGTTCTAAGCCGTATTCGTAGTTTAGTTGCACTGCTCCTAAATTAGCAAATAAGAGAATATCCGGCGCTAGATTTCGCACCGCAAACGTCTTTGCTAATTCGGGATTTTCCACCGCTACCCGCTGAGAACCAACACCCATTGCAATTTTGTAATGTTGAGCTACTTCTGCTAGACGATAATTAATATTTCCTGCCAGTTCAGTTCCCCCAGTCATGGAAGATATCAGTAGCGGCGCACCCAATTTTTTTCCTAAAAAATTTGTACTGATATCTACTTGATCTCTATTTAATTCTGGCAAACAACAGTGGGTAAACCTGTAACGTTCTAATCCTGTTGTCGTTTGGTGAAACTGTACGTCTTCATCCAAACAAATACGTAAATGATCTGCCTTGCGCGTTTGAGTTTCTGTCATATAGCTAGGAACTAGGGACTAGGGGCTAGGGACTAGGGGTTAGGGAAGAGGGGGAATAAAAAGGGAAAAAGAGAAAGAAAACTAGGCTTATTCTACAGTGTTCCCTATCCCTCTTTTCTGCTCCCTTTTCTCTCTCCCTTTCCCTTTCTCTCTTCCCTATTCTGACTCTTGAATTCTGACTTCTGAATTCTTTTTCAACAGTTCTACAGCATCTCGACCATCCATATCCTGAAGATAAACTTTCACCTGTTCTTCTTTTGCTGTTGGCAGTTGTTTGCCAGTAAAATCTGGATGAATCGGTAATTCTCGATGACCTCGGTCAACCAATACAGCTAACCAAATTGCTTCTGGTCTACCATACTCGCTCACGGCGTTTAGTGCAGCGCGAACGGTTCTCCCTTTATAAATTACATCGTCTACAAGTACTACTGTTTTGCCAGAAAGATCGAATGAAATATCTGTTTTAGCAGGTGTCCGCAAACCAATCTGGTCGAGATCGTCTCGATAAAAAGTAATATCTAGTGCCCCTACTGGGACTTGCACTTGTTCGAGCAATTCTATTTGACGCGCCATCAATTTGGCCAGGGGAAAGCCTTTGGTATAAATTCCAATCAGTGCTAGTTTCGATAAGTCGCGAGCTTTTTCGATCACTTGAGAAGTCATGCGGGTGACCGTGCGCCTTAATTCTTGTGAGGATAAAATTTCAACCGTTTGAGAACGCATGGGTATCAAGGAATAGAAATTAGGGACTGGAAATTCGGAGACTAGGGACTAGAGCGCTTTCTTTGACAATATACACTCTTTGTCGAGCTTCCCTTGCCCCTGCTTCCCTGCCCCCTTTCCTTTGCTCTTAGAGGTTAAGTACGAAGCTGAACGGGCATGATTAAGTGGGTAGCTTTCGGGCCTCCTAACGGTTTTAACACCACAGGGCTTAAAACTTCGTTAAGATCGATTTCTACTTCTTGGGTAGTTAAGTTTTTGAGGCTTTCCATCAAGTATTTGACGTTGAAAGCGATATCGATGCTTTCTCCGGATAGTTGAATGGGAATGGACTCTTGTCCGCTACCGACATCTTTCGCTTCTATAGATAAGGTAAGTTTCTGAGTTTCACTGTTGAGACTGGCTTTGACGGTGTTGTTTTTTTGGTCGGTTAAAACGGAAATGCGCTCTAAGGCACTCAAGAACTGTTTGCGATCGAGCGTCATAGACCGGATAAATTTATTGGGTAGTAAATTACGGTAAGCGGGATACTGTCCCTCTAGCAGGCGAGTAGTCAAACGCTGGTTGCCACATTCCAAGACTACCTGAGAGCGATCGAACCGCAAGGCCACCGGCGCTACTGGTTGGTCTGTCCCTTGTCCTTGTCGCATTCCCAAAATTCTTTCGACTTCTCGCAATGCTCTAGCGGGAACAGTTACTTTTAGCTCAAAATCGCTCTCTTCCTCTTCATCATTTCTACTATCGTCTTCTGGCGGCTGATTAAGAGTTTCTACCATTGCCAAGCGATGTCCGTCGGTAGAAGCAAATTCCAAACTATCTTTCTTACCAGTCAGATGAACGCCGGTTAAAACCTGCTTTGTTTCGTCTGCACTAGTGGCAAATAATGTTCCGTGCAATCCTTCAATTAAGGTATCCGGTGGCAAATAAAATGTTTGACCATCATCTTCGATCGCAGGTAACTCTGGATATTCTTCTGCTCCCATTCCCCGCACTTGGTAACGTCCGGAAGTGGCGGTGATAGTAGCTACGAATTCTCCCGCTTCATCGTCAACTGTAATTTGACCCCCAGGCAAACGGGAAACAATATCGTTGAGTAGCTTAGCGGGTAGGGTGATCTCGCCACTACTTTCTACTTGTGCGGGAAAGCTAGTTCGGATACCCAAGCTCAGATCGAACGCTGTTAAGCTGACCCGTTGTGTTTCTGGATCTGCTGTTAATAATACGTTAGCCAATACAGGGTGTGTTGGCCGAGAAGGAACCGCACGACTCACCAATGAGAGATTGGTACTCAGGTCGTTCTGCTCACAAATGAATTTCATGAAGTTCTGTTGCTTGCTGGCAGTTGTTTAACTGACGTAACTACTCTGGCAAGCATAACTTAGAATCATATTGTAGTACATCAGTATTATATATGTCTTTGGATTTTTGATTTGCGATCGACACCAAATCGACTCGTAATACCCCTGTTTACATCTGTAGTCTGTATTTTCTCCTATCCTTAGTAAAAAAATCAGCTGTGGAAAATGTGGAAAAAGTTGACAAATCTTTTTTCTATAAGCTTTTCATTCATCTTTACCTGTGGAAAACTTGGGGAAAAAATAGTTACTTTTTCCACAAAGTATTTATACTTCCGTAATTTTCCACTGTTAGCACCAGTTTTTCCACAAATTTTCCACAGGGTTTTCCACAAGGGAAAGGCAAAAGGATGAAGTCTGAAGTGTGAAGTAAAAAATTTCCCTCTATTTCCTCATTTCTTCCTCATCCACTCACCCACTCACGAATTACTCTGAGAACGACTTGCCAAGTTAATGCGATCGCTCAACTGTCGTAAATTTTGTGCCATATTCGGATCGCTATCTCGCAGTTGGGCAACTTTTTCACAACTATATAAAACAGTAGTGTGATCCTTGCCGCCAAACTCCTCGCCAATTCTAGGCAAACTCAATTCCGTGTGATACCGCATCAGGTACATCCCGATTTGTCTTGCTTGACTGATTTCCCGTCGTCGAGAGTTACCCTTGAGATCCTCGATCGAAACATTAAAAGCATCAGCAATTACCATCAGTACCGTATCCGGCGTTGCTGCTACTTTTTCTGTCGGTGGATTTAAAACAGGTGCGATATTTTCCACCGTCATCGGTAGTCCGGAAATCGAAATATAAGCAACCGCGCGAATCAAAGCGCCTTCTAGTTCTCGAATATTAGAAGTGTAATTAGTTGCAATATACTCGATTACATTGCGAGGCAGGCGCATATTTTCGTATTCTGCCTTTTTTTGCAGAATTGCCATCCTAGTTTCTAAATCTGGCGGTTGGATATCGGCAATTAACCCCATCGAGAAACGAGAACACAGGCGTTCTTGCAAACGAGGAATTTGTTTGGGTGGGCGATCGGAAGCCAACACCACTTGTTTGCCGGCCTCATGTAAAGTATTAAAAGTGTGGAAAAATTCCTCTTGGGTATATTCCTTACCTTCAATAAATTGGATATCATCCACCAACAGCACGTCGGCGGCGCGGTAATGTTCCCGAAAACTCTGGATGCTATCTTTGCGAATTGCCGCAATCAAATCGTTGGTAAATTGCTCGGTGGAAACATAGAATATTTTGGAATCAGGGGCAATTTCCAAGCGATAATGACCGATTGCCTGCATTAAGTGAGTTTTTCCCAATCCAACGCCACCGCATAAAAACAAGGGGTTAAATTCTCGTCCGGGAGATTCCGCCACTGCTAGGGAAGCGGCATGAGCCATCCGATTATTTGAGCCAACTACAAAGCGGGAAAAAACGTGCTTGGAATTTAATGTGGTTGGTCTGGGTGGATGGCGATCGCTAGTTTCTGGTATATTAGTTTCCACTGGCATGGGCCAAGATGCCTCCCCATCTCGATGGGTGGTAGCTTCATCACCTTGCGCTACCGTGATGTAAATTTCTACTGGATGGCCCAAAATATCTTCAACTACATCTGCGATCGTTTTAATATAGTATTTCTGAAGCCAATTCCGCGCAAACGGATTGGGAGTGCGAATTACCAAACAATTATTTTCCAGTTGCTCGGCAGTAGCGGTTTTAATCCAAGTCTCAAAAGTGGGGCGGCTTAATTGTAGCTGTAACCGTTCCAGTACCTGACTCCAGAGACTCTCAAGGGCAAGTTCCACCAGCTTTCCTCTACCGCTAAAGGCCAATCAACAAAGTATGCAACCCAGACCAGAGTTCGGGCAGTTATCTGCTATTCTACAGAGATTTTATCAATGAATACAGGAGTTAGGGGGCCGGAGGCAAGAGGGAACTGACCCCTACTCCTGCTGTGATTTCCTACCAGATAACTGGGAACACTACCTTAGAATGATTGCAAAACCTATATCAACTATTAGACAATTGGCAAGATAATTTCAAGATTTATAGAAAATTAGTCAATTAACGATTTTTAGGATGTCATCGCATTTTCGTCAGGTTGGGGTGACGGCATTTATCCTACATACTTTGGGTACGATGAACAAGGCAACGTTGTTTGTGCTGTCACTGATTTTCAACTATAAAATCCAGAATATAAAAGTTATAAGAGCATTTATAATTAATATTCGATCGATGATTCACCCCTACGCTTGGAGCGACTCTTTACGTGAAAGTTGCGGGTGCAAAATTTAGGCTTTAACTAGAAGCACTAGTATAAAAACGCAATGCAAACCGCCAAAATCCCACGGAAACAAATAACAGGATAACTGACAACAATCCCGCACCCATTACCCAGCCAATTTCACCTCGACCTAACATAGCTTCGGCTGGTACAGTAGTTAAAAAAGCTACTGGAATGACGAAAGTAAAAAAGAACCGATAAGTAGCAGGATAAGCCACCATTGGGTATCTTCCTGCCTCTAGCAGACCTCTGAGTACTTCGGTAACATTGTATATTTTGACGAACCAGATGCTAGTCGCTCCCAACATAAACCACAAGCTGTACAAAATCAGGAAGCCAAAGCATAAAGGTACAATACTAACTAAGTAATCGTTAATACTCAAACCCAGCCTTGTACCTGCGTATCCAATCAGCAGTAAACCAAATAACAAATCCGGCATTTCCCAAGGTGATATACTGCGTGCGGAAAGCCAAAACTGGCTGCTGATGGGTTTGAGCAACACAAAATCGAGAGTACCTTCTTGAACGTGCCGCACGATCCGATTTAGATTGGGAGCGAGGAAAGTGCTGGAAAAGCCTTGTAATAAAGTAAATATTCCCAGTACTACTAAAGCTTCTTCCCAAGACCAATCCCGGAAAGTGTAGCCAGTACGGTAGAACAAGAATAGGCTGAACAAACTGCCGATTAAGTTTCCCACACTGCTTAGCGCTGATAAGACAAAGTTAACGCGGTACTCCATCTCAGCTGCGATCGCAGTACTCCAAAATAGTGATAAAACTTTTAAATATCGCTTCATTACCGAAATTTTTGATTTTTAATTGCTATGCGCCCATTCCCGAATACTTTTTAAGTCCCCGACGCCACAACCATCTATTACAAATAAAAAATAACAAACTCCAAACGAACATTACTAAAAATCCTTTTACCACATTCACTTCTTGCCCGACTAACAAAGCGGCTGGAAAATAAATCAGGTAGGGAAACGGAGTCCAAAGTACAATTTCTCGCACTAGCGGTGGGAAAACTTCCAATGGTGCAATTACGCCAGATAAAAATAGGTATATCAAAAACCACAATTCATCGATCGCAGCAGCCCTTTCAATCCAAAAAGCGAACATCGCAAAAGTATATTGGATCAAAAACCGCATCACAAATGCGATCGTCAACGCTAGCACGCACAGCAACACCGCTTGCAGGCTCGGTATCCATATAGCTTGGGGATATAGCATAAAAAATAACACAAACAGCAATATGGCAAATGGCAAGCGAGCAAAGCGTTCGGAAATATGAGATGCGACGTGATGCCACACCGGATCTAACGGTTGTAGCAATTTAGAAGAAAGTTTACCTTCTACTACTTCTTTTTCAAACTCCCAAATTACCCAAACTATAGAAAACTGTCGCACAAAGAAAACTGCCAAAAAGTAGCGTGCAAATTCCGCTGGTGTAAATCCGAACTGACCGCCTTGCGCTGCCTGCATCCAAATTCCCATCAGTATTATTGGCAAAGAGCCAGCTAAAACCCAAAGCACCAGTTCTGCTCGATACTCCACCATGTGAGCATAATAGACAGACAGTAGCACTCTCGCTTTCCTCAAAACCCTTTTCATGAGGCTACTCCTGCACTAAATACTCGGCCTATCACCTCTTCTACTGGTGGGTCAGTAACAGTCAAATCTAGCACTTCTAATTCAGCAAGTATACGGGCAACAGTACGAGTAAGTGCTTCTCGTTGCACTAAAAAACGCACTTCCCGCCCCTCTATGGATTCCAACTCTCCATATTGCAACAGCACATTTTCAGCCAAAGGTTGGGCTAGCTCAACTTTCACCTCTCGATAAGGTGCAAACCGTTCCAATAGCCTATCAAGACTACCATCGTAGATTAGTTGTCCCTGGTGAATTAGCAGAACCCGCTGACAAAGAGCGGTAATATCCGCCATATAGTGACTGGTTAAAAGCACTGTAGCTTGGTATCGCTGGTTGTACTCCCGCAGAAAGTCCCGCACTGCCACTTGCGCGTTCACATCAAGTCCCAGTGTAGGTTCATCTAAAAAAAGTACTTGGGGATGATGCAAAAGTGCCGCCAGCAACTCTGCTTTCATTCGCTCTCCTAAAGAAAGCTTACGCACAGGTTGAGTAAGCTTTCCCTCAAGTCTCAATAACTCAGTTAATTCACCTACTCTCCACCGGAAGTCTTTATCGGTAATATTATATACAGCAGCATTTACTTTTAGAGAATCTAACGCTGGTAAGTCCCATAGCAGTTGTTGCTTTTGCCCCATTACCAAGGTAATCTTTTGTAAAAAGCCTTCTTCTCGGCGGAAAGGTACATAACCAGCTACTTTCACCTTACCGGAGGAAGGATGAATTAATCCCGTGAGCATTTTCAGCGTAGTAGTTTTGCCTGCTCCGTTTGGGCCTAAAAATCCTACCACTTCACCAGGATCGATTTGAAACGAAACACTTTGGACTGCCTTCACTGAGCGATAAGTGCGACGCAGAAAATGCAGCAAAGTCCCCTTTAACCCAGATTCTTTGACAGCAACTGGATAGACCTTGCTCAAGTTTTCAGCAACAACATTAGCCATAGGCTGTCCGTTATCTTTCCTTTTCGAGTTTATAAAACACAAAAGCCCTCTTGTCACAATCTCAAGAGGGCTTTTGGTTTTGTGTGTTAAAAGAAACCTGGCACCGAGCTATTGTACCGGGCAGTGACCCGCCGAGTATCTTCGCCGCAGCAGCGTTTCACAACCGAGTTCGGGATGGGGTCGGAGTGGTTCCACTGCGCCAAAAGCACCAGGAAAGCTTGTGGTCAAAACCGGGAAGACTGCATAGCAACAAAAACCAATCAATGTGAGGTCAAGCCCTCGGTCGGTTAGTACGCTTCGGCTACATACATTACTGCACTTCCACCTAGCGCCTATCAACGGGTAATCTACCCGAGACCTTACTGACTTAAAGTCAACAGAGTACTCATCTGGAGGTGGGCTTCCCACTTAGATGCTTTCAGCGGTTATCCGCTCCGCACATGGCTACCTGGCGTCTACCGTTGGCACGATAACCAGTACACCAGCGGTGCGTCCTTCCCGGTCCTCTCGTACTAAGGAAGGCTCCTCGCAATACTCTAACGCCTGCACCGGATATGGACCGAACTGTCTCACGACGTTCTGAACCCAGCTCACGTACCGCTTTAATGGGCGAACAGCCCAACCCTTGGGACGTACTTCCGCCCCAGGTTGCGATGAGCCGACATCGAGGTGCCAAACCCTCCCGTCGATGTGGACTCTTGGGGAGGATAAGCCTGTTATCCCCGGAGTACCTTTTATCCGTTGAGCGACCGCGATTCCACTCTCCACGGCCGGATCACTAAGCCCGACTTTCGTCCCTGCTCGACTTGTCAGTCTCGCAGTCAAGCTCCCTTGTGCCTTTACACTCTGCGTACGGTTTCCAATCGTACTGAGGGAACCTTTGGGCGCCTCCGTTACATTTTAGGAGGCGACCGCCCCAGTCAAACTGCCCACCTGACACTGTCTGCGTGCCGGATCACGGCCACGCGTTAGAAGCCCAGAACACGAAGGGTGGTATCCCAAAGGTGGCTCCACCGAGACTGGCGTCCCGGCTTCAAAGCCTCCCACCTATCCTGCGCAGTTAAAGCCCGAACCCAATTCCAGGCTACAGTAAAGCTTCATAGGGTCTTTCTGTCCAGGTGCAGGTAGTCCGTATCTTCACAGACAATTCTATTTCGCCGAGCCTCTCTCCGAGACAGCGCCCAAATCGTTACGCCTTTCGTGCGGGTCGGAACTTACCCGACAAGGAATTTCGCTACCTTAGGACCGTTATAGTT